>NZ_JACYTW010000010.1:0-96475 GCF_014841395.1 Plantibacter sp. CFBP 13570
GACGACGCCGGGACCGCGGCGGGTCGGGTCGCGCGCGTCCTCCCAGGGGCGACCATGACGAGCGGCGTGGAGGGCGACCTCGTCTGCGTGCGCGTCGACGCGGTGGGCGGATCCGGCCTGGCCGGCGTCGTCCCGGTGTCGGCATCCTCGTGCGCCATGGGCGGCGGCCGATGAGCGTGAGGTGGCGCCTCCTGGTCCTCCACGCGAAGGACGGGATCCAGGAGGAGAGCGGGGCCGGGTCGGTTCTCGCGGCAGGCATCCTCGGCGCCCTGGTCGCCGTCCTCCTGGCGAGTCTGCCCGTCGTGACGCTGTTCGCCGCTCATCAGCGAGCGGCCAACGCGGCCGACGCAGCCGCGTTGGCGGCAGCCGACACCGCGTCCGGCCGTCTCCCAGGCTTCCCCTGCGAAACTGCTCGCATGGTCGCGGCGCGCAATGACGCGTCGCTCGGCACCTGCAGTGTGGAGGGCGTCACCGTCCTCGTCGACGCCACTGTCGACACGGCCTTCGGCGCCATCACGGTCGCTGCGAGAGCCGGACCTCCTCCGGAGGCGTCCGGCGCAGTCGTCGGGGTGCCCGCGACCGCCACCTATTAAGAGGTAGCGGTGCGATCGGTCAGCCCTGACCGGAGTCGGTCGTGAAGACCGCCTCCAGGAAGCGGTAGTCGACGGCGCTCGGGGCACCGGAGTGGTCGTACTCCTCGCCGGTCGTCCGGGCGTACCGGTAGACCTTGCCGGCGGTGCCGCTCGGCACGTCGACGGTGGGCGTCGGTGATCCGTGGTCGCTGAGTCGGGCGCTGATCGTCTTGCCCTCCAGTGGACCGTCGGTCAACTTCACGGTGTAACTCGTCTGGGTACTCATGGCAGACATTCTGCTCCGAACGCCGCAGAACGCAAGGGGATGGACACGCGCGTGGCCGCCCCACGATTGGACAAGCCTGCTGTGCACGTGTGTATGGTGTGCCTGATGGAAGGAGCCTCGTGGCAGGCAAGAAACTCGTGATCGTAGAGTCACCGACCAAGATGAAGTCGATCGCCGGATATCTCGGTGACGACTACGAGGTGCTGTCCTCGGTCGGTCACATCCGCGACCTCATCGAGCCGAAGAACCTTCCCGCCGAGCTCAAGAAGGGCTCGCTCGGCAAGTTCTCGGTCGACGTCGACAACGGCTTCGAGCCGTACTACGTCGTCTCCGACGCGAAGAAGAAGACCGTCGCGGACCTCAAGCGCGCGCTCAAGAACGCCGACGAACTCCTCCTCGCGACTGATGAGGACCGCGAAGGCGAGGCCATCGCGTGGCACCTCCTGCAGGTCCTGCAGCCCAAGGTCCCCGTCAGCCGCATGGTCTTCCACGAGATCACCAAGGACGCCATCCTCGCCGCGAAGGACAAGACGCGGCCCCTCGACACCGACCTCGTCGACGCCCAGGAGACCCGCCGAATCCTCGACCGCCTCTACGGGTACGAGATCTCGCCCGTGCTCTGGCGCAAGGTCGGCCCCGGACTGAGCGCCGGACGCGTGCAGTCCGCCGCCACCCGACTCGTCGTCGACCGGGAGCGCGAGCGCCTCGCCTTCCGCGCCGCCTCCTACTGGGACGTCATCGCCCGCTTCCTCCCCGAAGCCGACGCCACCGGAGCGCCCTTCACCGCGCGTCTCGTCCGGCTCGACGGCGACCGCGTCGCCACCGGCCGCGACTTCGACGACCTCGGACAGCTCAAGGGCAGTGCCGTCCCGCTCGACGAACAGCGGGCCACGGCGCTCGCCGCAGCACTCGAGCAGTCCAAGGCGACCGTCCTCTCCGTCGAGTCCAAGCCGTACTCCCGCCGGCCGGCGGCTCCCTTCACGACCTCCACGCTCCAGCAGGAGGCCGGTCGCAAGCTCCGCTTCTCCGCTCGCCAGACGATGAGTGTCGCGCAGTCGCTGTACGAGAACGGTTACATCACGTACATGCGTACCGACTCGCCGTCGCTGAGCAAGCAGGCGATCGACGCGGCGCGGAAGCAGGCTGCTGCCCTCTACGGTGCCGAGACGGTGCCCGACAAGCCTCGCCTCTACAGCGGCAAGAGCAAGAACGCGCAGGAGGCGCACGAGGCGATCCGTCCCTCGGGCGACACCTTCCGCACGCCGTCCTCGCTCGCCTCGACGCTCCGCGGCAACGACTTCAAGCTGTACGACCTGATCTGGAAGCGCACCGTCGCAAGCCAGATGGCCGACGCGAAGGGCTCCACGGCGACGATCACGCTCGAGTCGAAGACCGACGTGGGCCGCGCCGAGTTCACCGCTTCCGGTACCGTCATCACCTTCCGCGGCTTCCTCGCCGCCTACGAAGAGGGTCAGGACGAGGACCGCAACTCGCAGGACGACGCGTCCGAGGCGAAGTTGCCGCCCCTCACCGAAGGCCAGCAGCTCGGCATCGAGGACCCGGAGGCGAAGGGGCACGAGACCTCGCCGCCGCCGCGCTACACCGAGGCCAGCCTCGTGAAGCGGCTCGAGGAGCTCGGCATCGGGCGACCGTCCACGTTCGCATCGATCATCTCCACGATCATCGATCGCGGCTACGTGACGCAGCGCGGCCAGGCGCTCATCCCCAGCTGGGTGGCGTTCAGCGTCGTCCGTCTCCTGGAGGAGTACTTCGAGGAACTCGTCGAGTACGACTTCACCGCTGAGATGGAGAACGACCTCGACCGGATCGCCGGCGGCTCGGTCGACCGCGTCGACTGGCTCAAGGGCTTCTACTTCGGCGACGACTCGGGTCGCGGCCTGCGTCAGGTCATCGACAACCTCGGCGACATCGACGCCCGCCGCATCAACTCGATCGTCATCGACGACGGGGTCACGCTCCGCATCGGCAAGTACGGCCCGTACCTCGAGGTCACGCCCGACGGTCCGCCGCCGGCCGAGGGAGAGGAAGCACCGACGCCGCGTCGGGTCAACCTGCCCGAGGACCTCGCGCCCGACGAGCTGACGCCCGCGAAGGCGCACGAGCTCATCGACGCACCCGTCGTCGGCGATCGCGTCATCGGCGTGAACCCGACGACCGGCAAGGAGATCGTCGCGAAGGACGGACGCTTCGGCCCGTACATCACCGAGGTCGACCCGGAGCCCGAGGCGGAGCTCTCCGTCGACACGGCGACCGGCGAGGTGACCGAGCCTGCTGCGGGTGCCAAGAAGAAGGCCCCCGCCAAGAAGAAGGCGGCGGCCGAGAAGCCCCGCACCGCGTCGCTCTTCAAGTCGATGGACCTCGCGACCATCGACCTCGAGACCGCGCTCAAGCTCCTCGACCTGCCTCGCGTCGTCGGAGCCGACCCCGAGTCGGGCGAGGAGATCCTCGCGCAGAACGGTCGCTACGGTCCGTACCTGAAGAAGGGCACCGACACCCGGTCGCTCACCTCCGAGGACGACATCTTCGCGGTCGACCTCGCCGGTGCCGTCGAGCTGTTCGCACAGCCCAAGTACGGAGCCCGGAAGGCGTCGAGCGCCCTCAAGGAGTTCGAGGCCGACCCCGAGAGCGGGAAGCCGATCAAGATCAAGGACGGCCGCTTCGGCGCCTACGTGACCGACGGCGTGACCAACGCGACGATCCCGCGTGGCGAGGAGGTCGACGACGTCGACTTCGAGCGAGCGGTCCAGCTCCTCGCGGACAAGCGCGCGAAGGGCCCGGCGAAGCCGAAGGCCGGTCGCAAGGCTCCCGCGAAGAAGGCACCCGCGAAGAAGGCTCCGGCCAAGAAGACCGCCGCGGCGAAGACGGGGACCGCCAAGACGGCGGCCACGAAGTCCGCGACGGCCACGTCGACCGCCCGCTCGGAAGCGGCGAAGAAGGCTGCCGCGACCCGCGCTGCGAACAAGGCGGCTGCGGCGAAGGCCGACGCCGTCACGTGAGCGAGGGAGGACGCCCTCGGGGCCTGTTCATCACCCTCGAGGGCGGCGACGGTGTCGGGAAGTCGACGCAGGCTCGACTCCTGAGCGACTGGTTCGAGCAGCAGGGGCGGACGGTCGTCCGAACCCGTGAGCCGGGCGGCAGTGAGCTCGGTGTCGAGATCCGCGAGATCGTGTTGCATCACCGAGGCGACATCAGCCCGCGTGCCGAGGCCCTGCTCTACGCAGCGGACCGTGCTCACCACATCGCCACCGTGGTGCGCCCGGCCCTCGCGAGGGGCGAGGTCGTCCTGCAGGACCGGTACCTCGACTCGTCGGTCGCCTACCAGGGCAGCGGGCGCGTGCTCGACGCCGAGCAGATCCGCGGTATCTCGCTCTGGGCCGCCGAGGACCTCCTGCCCGACGTGACCGTGCTCCTCGACCTGGACGTCGCCGTCGCCCGTGGTCGTCTCGACAACGCCAACAAGCGGTTCGACCGGCTCGAGGCCGAGGCGCAGGACTTCCACACCCGGGTGCGGGAGTCGTTCCTCGCCCTCGCGGCAGCGGAGCCCGAGCGGTTCCTCGTCGTCGACGCGTCGCTCCCACCCGAGCAACTCGCCGCCGACATCCAGGCCCGCATCGCACCGCTCCTCTGAGCGCATGCCCTCCCGGTCCCTGAGCGCACCCCACTCCGGTTCCTGAGCCTGTCGAAGGGCACATCCTCCTGGTCCCTGAGCGCACACCGTTCCCGTCCCTGAGCGCACATCCTCCCGGTCCCTGAGCCTGTCGAAGGGCCCGCCGGCTCAGGTCGGTGCCGCCCGGTATCCTGGACGCATGGCTTCCTGGACCGACTTGACGGGTCAACGCGACGCGATCGAGCTCCTCCAGTCGGCGTCGGACCCGGTCACGCCCAAGGGCCTCACCCACGCCTGGCTCATCACCGGGCCGCCCGGTTCCGGCCGGTCGACCCTCGCCTACGCGTTCGC
This sequence comes from Plantibacter sp. CFBP 13570, assembly GCF_014841395.1. Lineage (NCBI taxonomy): Bacteria > Bacillati > Actinomycetota > Actinomycetes > Micrococcales > Microbacteriaceae > Plantibacter > Plantibacter sp. CFBP 13570. Next base: position 4,838 of record NZ_JACYTW010000010.1, read on the forward strand.
CGCCGCGCTGCTCAGTCGTGAGCCCGGGGGCGACGACGTCACCCGTCGTCAGGTGGAGGCGCGCACCCATCCCGACCTCTCCGCACTGAGTACCGATCGCGTCATCATCACGATCGACGAGGTCCGCGACCTCGTCCGCAACGCCTACCGCGCGCCGTCCGTCGGTCGCTTCCGCGTCATGGTCGTCGAGGACGCCGACCGCATGACCGAGCGCACCTCCAACCTGCTCTTGAAGTCGCTCGAGGAACCGCCGAGCAGCACGATCTGGGTCCTGTGCGCGCCGAGCGAGGCCGACCTGTTGCCCACCATCCGGTCGCGCGTCCGCTCGGTCCGCCTCGGCGTCCCCACCATCGACGACGTCGCCGAGCTGCTGGAACGGCGCGACGGTGTGGAGCCCGACCTCGCCGAGCGTGCCGCCCGTGAGGCGCAGAGCCACGTCGGCATGGCCCACCGCCTCGCGACCGACCCCGGCGCACGGCAGCGCCGTGAGTCCACGCTCCGTGCGGTGCTCGACATCCGGAGCGCCGGCCAGGCGGTCGTCACCGCGGGTCGCCTCCTCGAGCTGGCGGGCGATGACGCGAAGGCGTACACCTCGCTCCGCGACGAGGCCGAGCGGGAGAGCACCCTGCGCTCACTCGGCGTCGAGCCCGGTCAATCGGTCCCACCGGCCCTCCGCTCGCAGGTGCGGGCGATGGAGGAGGACCAGAAGCGGCGCGCCACCCGCAGCCTGCGCGACGGGCTCGACCGGATCATGGTCGACCTGCTCTCGCTGTACCGCGACATCGTGCTCCTGCAGCTGGGGCACGACGCCACGATCATCAACCGTGAATTGCGTCCGGAACTCGAGGAAGCCGCTCGCCGGACGACGCCTGCGGTTACGATCGAAACCTTGGAGGCGATCTCCGTCGCCCGCACACGAATCGAAGGGAACGTCGCCCCGGCGCTGGCCTTGGAGGCCATGCTCGTGTCGGCGGTCCGGTAGGGAGCCTCTGTGACTTCGCCCAGGCAGCAGCCGTCGGACTCGACGGGATCGACCGGTGCGCCCCGTCGCAGGGGTCCCGGTGCGCGCCGTACGGCGCGGGTCGCCCTGGTGGCCGGTCTCGCGGTCGCGGCACTCACCCTGAGTGGGTGCGTGACGGCCTTCCTGCCACCGAAGGCCGCCGAGCCGACGACGTCGTCCTCCTCGCCGGCGACGAGCGACGTCGCCGCCGAGCTGAAGCCCTTCTACGAGCAGAAGCTCGACTGGAAGACCAGCGGCTGTGCCGACGGCTTCGAGTGCGCCACGGCGAAGGCGCCCATCGATTGGGACAACCCCTCGGACGGCGAACTCTCCCTGGCGCTCGTGCGTCACCAGGCGACGAACGGCAAGCCGATCGGCTCGCTCTTCATGAACCCCGGCGGACCGGGTGGTTCCGGCTACAGCCTCGTCGCCGACAGCCTCGACTTCGCGGTCGACAAGGACCTCCAGGAGAACTTCGACGTCGTCGGCTTCGATCCCCGCGGTGTCGGCAAGTCGACGCCGGTGACCTGCCTGACCGACTCCGAGATGGACGCGTACCTGTACGACGTGACGCCGGGGAAGCGCGGCTCCGACGAGTGGATCGCCGCGAACGAGAAGGCTGCGAAGGACTTCGGCGACGCGTGTGCGGAGGAGACGGGCAAGATGCTCGAGTTCGTCGACACGCAGAGCGCTGCGAAGGACCTCGACATGCTGCGTGCGGCCGTCGGCGACAAGCAGCTCTACTACCTCGGGTACTCGTACGGCACCTTCCTCGGAGCGACCTACGCGGAGCTCTTCCCGAAGAACGTCGGGCGCCTCGTGCTCGACGGTGCGATCGACCCGTCGACGTCGAACTTCGAGGTCGTCAAGGAGCAGGCCAAGGGCTTCGAGAGTGCTCTGCGCGCCTACCTCGAGGACTGCATGACGGGCAAGGACTGCCCGTTCAAGGGCTCCGTCGACAGTGCGATGACCGAGATCAAGACGCTCCTCGACGAGGTCGACGCGAACCCGATCCCCGGCGACGACGGACGTGAGCTGGGCGGCAACACGCTGCTCACGGCGATCATCTACCCGCTGTACCAGGCCGATGCGTGGCCATACCTCAGCAAGATGTTCGCCGAGGTCATGCAGGGTGGGACCGACATCGCGTTCCAGTTCGCCGACGGCTACAACGGTCGCAACGAGTCCGGCAAGTACGCCGACAACCAGACCGAGGCCTTCAACGCGATCAACTGCCTCGACTACAGCTACGACGACGACAAGACGAAGATGGCCGACGAGGCGAAGCAGCTGGAGGAGGCGGCTCCCGTGATCGGTGAGTACATGGCCTACGGCGACACGTTCTGCGCCAACTGGCCGTACCAGACGCGGACCGAGCGTGGGGAGATCCACGCGAAGGGTGCTGCGCCGATCCTCGTCGTCGGGACGACGAACGACCCGGCCACGCCGTACGTCTGGGCGCAGAACCTCGCGGAGCAGCTCGACAAGGGTCAGCTGATCACCTACAAGGGTGAGGGTCACACCGGCTACAACAAGGGCAGCGACTGCGTGAACCAGGCGGTCGACCAGTACCTCATCGACGGCACGGTGCCGTCGAAGGACCCGATGTGCAGTTGACGGCGGGATCCTGATGACCATGACGGCGCCGGCTGAACTCGGGCTCCGCGAGCGGAAGCGGCTCGCGACGCGTCGGGCGATCCAGCACGCGGTGCTGACGCTCGCGAGTGAGCAGGGGCTCGAGAATGTGACGGTCGAGGAGGTGAGCCGTCGGGCGGAGGTCTCGCCGCGGACCTTCTTCAACTACTTCGGGACGAAGGAGGAGGCGCTGATCGGCGACATCCCGCTGATCCCGGACGGCGACGCCCTCCACGCCTTCCTCACTGCTGGCCCCGCCACCGACGTGCTCACCGATCTGGGGGAGCTCCTGGCCCGGACCGTCGGTGACGCCGACGAGGACGTCGAGATCCACCATCTCCGCAAGGACGTGCTGCGCGACCACCCGCACCTGCTGGGTGCGCGGATCGCGAGCATGCGAGGCTTCGAGGAGGGCCTGTACAAGGTCGTCGAGCGGCGGGTGCTGAACGACGACCCGACGCTCGCGGAGGACGCGGAGGCACTGTTCGACCGCTGCTGGATGGTGACGATGGTGGGCTTCGCCGGCCTGCGTCACGCCTGGCGCTGCTGGGCCGATGCGCCGACGCCAGGGTCCCTCGCCGAGCGGATCCGTCGTTCTTTCGCCGAGCTGTACACGACGGTCCAAAAGCTGCGCTAACATGGATACTCGTGCGCCGGGCGACCAGCGCACGCGCCGCCCTAGCTCAGTCGGCAGAGCATCTCACTCGTAATGAGAAGGTCAAGGGTTCGATTCCCTTGGGCGGCTCCACCAGCATCACCCGGCCGTTGCCCTGGAAAACCCAGGTCAGCGGCTTTTTTCTCGCCTCCATCCATCCACGATCGCCTCGCAATTCTGGCGGGCAGGTGTGGTTTTGGGCCCGATTGACAGCAACGCTGACAGCAACGGCTGACAGCAACGCCCACGGACGCCGACGAACCGCGGCGCACGACAGTGGTCAGTCGAGGCTCGGGCCTCGGTCGGTGAGCGCGGAGTTCATCGCCGCAGAAGCGCTCTTCAGCGTCGCCGGCGCAACATGCGAGTAGATGTCGGAGGTGATCGCCATGTTCGAGTGTCCAAGGATCTCCATGACGACTCGCATCTGCACGCCCTGCGAGAGGAGCAGGGATGCGCAGGTGTGGCGCATGTCGTGAAAACGGATGCGGCGGACGCCCGCGGCCGCGATGTCCTTGTCGAAGGTTCGACGCAGGTTGCTGGGCTCGATCGGTGTGCCGATCTTCGTCGTGAAGACCAGCCCCGTGTCGTCCCACGCTGGTCCTGCGGCTCGGCGGTCGCCGTCTTGGATCGCGTGCCGCCGTCTCAGTGCATCGGCGGCACGTTCGGGCAGGGGGAGTGTTCGTCGGGAGCGCTTGGTCTTGGTGGGGCCGATGCTCATGCCCTGGCCGACGCCGGCGCGATGTGCCGTCTGACGAACCCGGAGCTCTGTTCGTTCGGCGTTGATGTCAATCCAGCGCAGGCCCAAGAGCTCGCCTCGCCTCAGACCGAGGGTGAGCGCCAGGGTATAGATCTCGGCGAACTGCGACTCACGACTGGACTCGAGGAAGGTCGAGGCATCCTCGGCAGTCCAGGGCTCAACCTCTGAGTCATCGAGTTTCGGTGCTCGGACAAGCGAGGCGACGTTCCGAGCAATGTGTTGTTCTCTGGCTGCCTCGGCGAGGATGCTTCTCAGCACTGCGTGGGCGAGTCGCACGGTGTGCGCTGATACGCCGGTGCGGGCGATGGCGGTGTGCATCTCGCGCACGTGCGCTGGCGTGATCTGCTCGAGCTTCTTTGTCCCGAGCGCGGGCAGTATGTGCTTCCCAAGGATCCATTCGTAGTTGGCGCGTGTCGTCGGGCGGAGCGCGGTCGGAGCGACGTGCTGCATCCAGTGCGCCGCGTACGTCTGCATCGTCCAGCCCGACACTGCCGTCGGCACACCGCTGTCTGTCTGCGTGATGAGGTCACGGACCTTGGCCGCGACCTCTGCCTTGGTGCGACCGTAGACCTGTCGGCGCTTCTGTGATCCGTCCGGCGCCAACACATAGGTGGCACCTGTCCATCTCCCATCGGTGCGCTTGTAGATCGACCCCTCGCCGTTTGCCCGCTGACTCACGCCTGGTCTTCACCTGCGAGGTGCTGGGCAAAGCGGTGCAGCGCTGCGACGGGGATGCGTCTGGCGCGTCCGATCTTGACGCTGGAAAGGTGACCCAACCTCATGAGGTCGTAGACGGTGGATCGTCCCACTCCGAGCGATTCCGCTGCTTCTTCGGCGGTGAGCAAGAGCTTGTCGATTGGCATCATGATCCGATCAGTCATTGGGCTGCCGAGTGGATGCCCTTTGGCTGCTCTTGCTGCCTAGCGAACGAAGCGGCGGACTTCAGCGGATTGCGTCAGCTAGTGAGCGTTCAGACGCCACTTCCACGTCGAAGACGATTTCTCCGGGGAAGCTGCCTAAACCGAGTCGACTGCTCGACCGAATGCCGTTCCGCCCGGCCCTTCGCACGGCTGCGCGCCAGCGGTTCCGGCAGGTTGCCGTAACCTCATGCACCGACGGCATCGCCGGCAGCAGTTCCGATTCCTGGCCGGGCGGATCACAAAGCGGACTGGGCCCGCTGCCTCCGTCCGCGCCGATCCGAGCGCTGACTGCAGCGCGAGTGCCGTACGGTCAGGACGCTGACCCGTCGAGGTGAGTTCTCAGTCCGATCGGGTCGGTTTCGGCCGCGGAGGACTCGCGAACGGTGTGACTCCGGCCCGGCAACCGTCCTCATCCGACGATGCGACGACAGTTCCTCCTACGCTCAGGCTGATGCCGCTCACCGCGGGTCAGTATGCCCTGTGAGCGCCGCGGCTGTCGTCCCAGATGGTCGCCGAGGCCCGCATCGAGCCCGGCTCGGCGATGCCGGTCCATGACCACATGCGATCCAGAGCTGCCCAACGTTGCTCGTGATCTGGCACATATGGTCAGGACCCGAGAACAACCTTGACGAGGGCGACCGCGGCACCGACCATGGCGAGCAGGATCCCGGCAGCGAAGGTGCGGAACGACGGGCGCTCCTGCCGGATCCGAGCGACAACCGGGCCGATCAGCGCGAGCCGCACGATCAGGTAGGTGAGGGCGGTGACCTCCGCCAGGAAGCCGGAGACGTTGCTCACCCAGGCGAGACCCAACACCGCCGCCGGGAAGAAGGCCGACGTCAGCACCGGGAGGGAGTCGCGCAGCTCAGCGCGGATGATCGCCGGCGTCAACCGCTCGGCGCTCCTGGCGCGTCGCCCGATCGATTCGGCGAATGTGTGCGCCAGGAAGGTGGTGAACGCCGTGGCGAGCACGTACCAGAAGCTGCCGCCGTTCTCGGCGTTCACCGCTGTGAGGGGTGCGATCGTGGCGAGGATCACGATGTTGCCGTAGACGTAGGCCGTGATCCGGCTGGAGGCGTCCTCCCGAGACAGCCTCGGCCCCGAGGGCACCTGAGGGTCGGTCATTCCGTCCACCGGAACGGGGTGATTCCGGCAGTTCGTGATCGCCGGCTGCAGCGTCGCATGGAACTCCTCAGGATGGTCGGATGTGCTGCGCATGGGTGAGTCGTCTGGAATGGAACGGCCCAAGTTTTTCTAGGGTCAGTAGTACTCGCCTTGACGATAGTCCCAGCTGGTGAAGGTCTCGGCCAGAAGCACCATGATGCGGTCGACGGCGAGTCCTTTGCGAATGAGTGTCGGGCAGGGAGCGATGGATCGCTGGCCGTTCTGTTCGAGTGCAAGGGCGCCCGACGGGTCGACCATGGACGCCATGACGACTTGCTCATAGCGAGCGTCTACGCTCGTGTCCGGTTGGATCGAGGCGACGTAGTCGTCGGCTTCGATGATCAGGTCCGCCGCTTCCGTGATGTGATCACCGATGCCTTCGAGGACTACGGCGTCGTCAGTCGAACGGCGTACCCCGAGATCCCTCCGCGTGTCGAATACGGACGCACCGAGATCGGTGGGGAGCTACGCGCGGTCCTCGACACGATGCATGCCTTGGCTCAGGCGGTCCGCCAGATCGACGATGAACGAGCCGTGGCTGTCTCCACCTCCTGCGCGACGGCGCGGTCGGCTCAGGCGTGATGGGGCCGGGGGCTTAGCAAGATACCCCTGGAGGTATCCAATAAATACCCCGGGGGGTATTATTGCTTCATGACATCTCGTGAAATCACCCTGGACAACCTCGATCAGACGATCTCAGAGGGCGGAATCGTCATGCTCGACTTCTGGGCGGAGTGGTGCGGCCCGTGTCGCGCGTTCGGTCCGGTCTTCGAGCGGGCGTCCGACGAGCAGACCGACATCGTGTTCGGCAAGATCGACACCGAGGCCCAGCGGGAGCTCGCCGCTGGCTTCCAGATCACCTCCATCCCGACGCTGATGGTCTTCCGTGACGGCATCCAGGTCTTCGCCCAACCGGGTGCGCTCAACCAGCGTCAGCTCGAACAGCTCATCGACGGTGCCCGAGGCCTCGACATGGACGACGTGCGATCCCAGGTGGCTGCGCAGCAGGTGGCCGACGGCCAGAGCGGCGGCCGGGCATGAGGATCGTCATCGTCGGCGGCGTCGCCGGCGGCATGAGCGCCGCAGCTCGCGCGCGCCGACTCCACGAGGGTGCAGAGATCATCGTCCTCGACCGCGGTCAACATGTCTCATTCGCAAACTGCGGGCTGCCCTATTACGTCGGCGGTGAGATCGAATCTGCAGACTCGCTCCTTGTCCAGACTCCCGAGTCCCTCCGGAAGGCGCTCAACCTCGACGTCCGCACGAATCACGAGGTGCGTTCGATCGACGCGCGATCGCGGACGCTCACCGTGCAGACCCCCGACGGTATCGAGCAGATCACCTACGACGCGCTCGTGCTGTCACCGGGGGCCGTCGCCGTGCGTCCGGATATCCCCGGTCTCGATTCACCTCGCGTGCGCACGCTGCGAACTGTGGCCGATGCGGTCGAGCTCCGGAATCGGCTCGAAGCGGGTGCGCGGCACGCCGTCGTGCTCGGCTCCGGCTTCATCGGCGTGGAGGCGGCCGAATCGCTCGCGGGGGCGGAAGTCCGCGTCACCCTCGTCGGCCGGGCCTCGCGCCTCCTGTCGCCACTCGAGGAGGAGTTCGAGATGGAGCTGTCGGCAGAGCTGCGCCGCATCGGCGTCGAGCTGCGCGACGGGACGACGGCCATGGCTGTCGAATCCGGCGAGGCGTCCGACGTCGTCGTCCTCTCCGACGGTTCGCGGGTGTCGGCAGACATCATCGTGCTCGCGACTGGCGTCAGGCCGGATATCGGCTTCGTCGAGGAGGCGGGCATCGTGGTCGGAGACGGTGGGATCATCGTCGACGACCATGGACAGACCTCCGATCCGCACATCTGGGCCGTCGGTGACGCCGCGGTGAGCATCGATGCCATCACCGGCGTCCGTCGGCCGGTGGCGCTGGCCGGGCCCGCGAACCGCGCCGGGCGGTTGGTCGCGGACCATATCCTCAGCCCGGCGGACGCCCGCCCGATCCCGACGGCGATGGGCACGGCGATCGTCCGCGTCGGCGACCTCGCCGCTGCGCTCACCGGTGCGAATCGAACCGAACTCCGGGCGGCCGGCATCGCCTTCGAAACCGTCCATCTGCACCCGAACCAGCACGCCGGCTATTTCCCCGGTGCCTCGCAGGTGCATCTGATCGTCCACTTCGCTTCACGCGACGGTCGGCTCCTCGGGGCCCAGGCCCTCGGTCGGGAGGGCGTGGACAAGCGGATCGATGTCCTGGCGACGGCACTCCGTGCCGGAATGCGGGTCGAGGATCTCGTTGACCTCGACCTGGCCTACTCGCCGCCGTTCGGCCAGGCGAAGGACCCGGTCAACCTCGTCGGTATGGTCGGCGCGAACGTGCGGTCCGGAATGCTTCGTCTCTGGTACGCCCAGGATCTGGAGTCCGTTCGGGACTTCGCGCTCGTGCTCGATGTGCGGACGCGAGCCGAAGTGGCGGCGGACCCGGTGCCCGGGACGATGAATGTGCCTCACGCCGAGCTCCGTGATCGACTCGACGAGGTTCGTCGCGATGCGGCCGGACGGCCGGTCCGCGTGTTCTGCGCCTCCGGAGTCCGCTCGCATATAGTGCATCGAATCCTGTCCCAGAGCGGATTCGACTCGGCATCCTTGTCCGGGGGAATCGCAACGCTCCGCGGCCTCCGAGCCGATCGAGGCGAGCTCGTGCGTGCATGATGGACGCCGAACGACCACCGTTCACACCGAGCAGCGCCGACAAGACCACCGATCCGAAGGAGATCTGCCGTGACCGATAGCCCCGAACAGCAACAACGAAAGATCGCCAACCGGCTCCGTCGTGCCCGAGGATCGCTCGACGCGGTCATCGCAGCAGTCGAGAACGGGCATCCGTGCCGAGACGTGGTCACTCAGCTGGCCGCGGTGTCCAGCGCTCTCGACCGGGCCGGGTTCGCGATCGTCGCAGCAGCGATGAAGGACTGCTTGGACGCAGACGCCGCAGAGGCGGAGGATCGGACGCCGGGGGAGCGGTTGACGACCGAAGAGCTCGAGAAGATCTTCCTCATGCTCGCTTGACGCTCCGCGCATCCGCGGTTCACGGCCACCAGCTCTATCGAGATCGAGGAGAACACCATGTGCAGAGCTGTCATCTGCCGTACCTGCGGGAAGACTACCTGGAGCGGCTGCGGTCAGCACGTCGATCAGGTCATGAAGGGGGTGCCGAATCGTGACCGCTGTTCGGGTCACCCGAAGGAACCGTCACGAGGCTTCTTTGCCCGACTGTTCGGTTGAACCGGGCGCCGCTGACGGTGTAGCCCTCCGCTCCGGCCCCCTCGTCCGGAGCCGGAGCGGAGGAGTTCCACGCTCAGGACATCGGGGCTTCGGCTGAGCGGGTGCCGAGGCGATGAGGCCGCCCAGCTGGTCCTCGAAGCCGGCGGTGTGCGTCAGGAGGTGACGGAGGGTGACGGGGGTGTCGAACGTCACCGGCAGGGTGAAGTCGAGGTAGGACTGGACGGGTTCGTCCAGATCGACGGCACCCGCTTCGACCTGCTGCATGACCGCGGTCGCCGTGATCAGCTTCGACACGGAGCCGATCCTGAACAGCGTCCGGTCGACGTCGACCGTCGCGGGCTCCGCCGTCCCGGTGGCGGCCTTCGACACGCCGTAGCCGCGCTCAGCCAGGATCTCACCGCCGCTCACCACCGACACCACGGCACCGGCGATCCCCTCGCGTTCAAGGGCGGCGGGCAGCATCCCGTCGAGCCACGCGGTCGTGTCCTGCGAGGTCAAGGACGCCGCTGCACTCTGAGGCGTCGCCTCGGCCGGTTCCACCGCCAGTGCCGATCCGGCGGCCGCTGCGGCACCGCAGGCGATCGCCCCAGCGACCGCGAGGGCGAGCATCCGCCACCCCCGGGATCGAGGAGCCGTCAGGACATCCGCGATGGGTGTCGTTCACAAAAGGCAGTCGACCGTCATGCTGTCCTCACTACCAGAACGAAACTGGTTTCGGTGAGCGCTCATTCGCATAGATGGGTCTCTCGTACTGCGTTGCTCATTGCTGCTGCGAAGGTACCGACTGAGCCAGGAGCGATGATGCCAAGTCTCTGACGACTACGTCACTCCTTGCTCAGTTCGGCCTGACGCAAGGCGCCAAGGCCTGTGCTCGCAAGGGGTGAACCTTTTCCCGCTGAGTGACCAGGATCCGACGCCTACCGGCGGCGGCACTCCTCGAAAGTCGGATCTCATCGGTTGGTGAGGTTGGATTGTGGGCTTCGTCGATTGCGAGAGGCGTCGTCAACGCGGCTAGTCCATGCTCTCGAGCCATGGCGCATTCGCCGTCGAGGCGTCGATCCGTTCACGCCGACGCGGTTGCGCGCTGCCGACGCTCGTAAGCGCGCGCTGCGCGGACCCTGTCGCCGCACCGGGTCGAGCACCAATGACGCCGAGCGTGCGTGCGGAGGAGGAACCGGTCGCACGGCGCTGCGGCGCACTGCGTCAACATCGAGACCTGCTGGTCGCTCAACATCGCCGCTGCATCCTCCGCGAGCTGGGCGATTGCGTGCTCAACCAGCAGCGTCGTCGGGTGCTCAGCCACGCGGGAGAAGCCCGTGTCCGGCGCATACTTGAGGACCGGGACCGCCGGTGCTGCAATCAACCCCGAGTTCAGGTGTTCTAGCGCGACGGCTGGAGGAGCCTGCCCTTCCACTTGTGCTCGGAACAGATCGCGGAGCGTCTCTCGGAATCCGGCCAGCTGGTTCTGGCAGTACGGGAGGAGCGTGGTGTCCGAGGGAACAAGACCATGTTCGATAAGCCAGGCGGTGGCTGTATCAGGACTCTCGAGCCCATCGACTCGGCGACCGCCGGCCAGCGTCACCCTGCTGTTAGCAAGAACGAGGCTGGGGTGCTCAGATTCGCCTGGGGCAGGCGGAAGGGTGATCCTCGTCATGTTCTCACGGTAGCAAAGAAGGGATGCCGTGAGAACGTGTTAGGCTCATTATCACGTTATTCACGGCCTTTTGCCATGAGAAGTGAGATGAGATGATGACTGCTGCTAGCTCTTCTGGAACCGCACCGTTCGGCCTGTCCGTGTTGGACAACGCGCTGACCGGTATCGGTACCTCGGCCAGTGAGGCGTACCGTGAGGTGATCGCCCTGGCGCAGCTGGCTGATCGACGCGGTTTTCAGCGCTACTGGATGTCGGAGCATCACGCGATGCCTGGCGCCTCCACCTCCTCTCCCCAGATGATGCTGGCTCGGCTGACGGGCGAGACGCAACGCATCCGGCTCGGAGCCGGTGGAATCATGCTCCCCAATCACTCACCTCTCCTGATCGCGGAGCAGTTCGGCATGCTGAGCGCGCTCGCGCCCGGTCGTATCGATCTCGGCGTGGGGCGCGCTCCCGGTACCGATCAAGCAACGGCTGCCGCGCTGCGCCGACGGCACGATCACGACGACCGCTTTCCGGAGCAGATCGGGGAACTCGTCGGCTTCCTCGAGGATGATTTCCCGGAGGGGCACCCGTACCGGGCTGTGCATGCCGTGCCAGGGCCTTGGCAGGCTGAACAGAACCGCGTTCCGCACACCGAGGGGCTCCCTGAGCTCTGGACTTTGGGGTCCTCCACGTATTCCGCTCATCTGGCTGCCCGGCTCGGGCGCCCCTACGCGTTCGCCCTGCAGTTCGGTCGGGCTGATGTCACCAGCGCCCTGCGGATCTACCGTGACGCCTTCCGGCCCTCTCCGGCGCTAGCCAAACCACGCGTCATGGTCAGTGTCTCGGTTGCGGCTCACGATGATCCGGAAGAGGCACGCCGACAGACGAGCTCGACGGCGATGGCGATGCTGCGGATGTTCCAGCGCAAGCCCTACGCTCTGCTCTCCCCGGAGGAGGTCGCAGCGTATCCGGCCACACTCGATGAGCGTCGAGTGCTCGACATGTACATGGCGAACACCCTGCACGGAACCGGTTCTGAGGTCGGAGTAGCGCTGGAACGCCTGCACGAGCAGACGTCCGCCGACGAGATCATGCTTGTCACTGGTGGCCACTCCCGTGAAATCCAGACCAGTTCGGTGGAACTCGTCGCCGATCACTTCGGCCTCCCGGTCGGCGCCTGAGGCGGCGTCATGGATGGGCGCCGGCATCCAGGTCGGCCGCCGAGCGGTGTGAAGGGCGTGCGCGTCCGGAGTGCTCTTACGTGTCAGGAGTGCTCGCGGTGCTCGAACTCGTGGCTCCGCGCGCTCGGCGTCTGACCTGGTGCCCCGGGGGCGGACGAGTCGCCCCAGGGCGAGTACCGACGCGGTTCTATTGCGTCAGGACTTGAAGGATCGTCAGGCCTGCGACGACGAACAAGAGGACCGCGAACCCCGTCTGCAGTACTCGACCACCAATCCGGTGGGCGAATCGCGCCGTGACGAAGGATGCGGCGATCGCGGGTAGTCCGAAGGCCAGGGCGACTCCCCAGTCCGGGCGGGTGATCCCGACGTGTGCCACGATCCCCGCGACGGAGTTCAGGACGGCGATTGCCAGTGACGTTCCGATGGCCTTCTTGATGGGGAGACGCAGCGCGAGCACGAGGGCCGGCACCGTGATGAAGCCTCCTCCGACACCGAGCAGGCCGGTCAGGAATCCGACCAGTAGTCCGACCGCGAAGCCACGGAGTATCCAGAGCGGCGGCCGGGAGTCGTCGACGGCTTCGGTGGGTCGGCGTCGGAGCATCTGGACGGCCGACGCGAACATGAGCGCCGCGAACACCACCAAGATCACCTGCTCGGGAAGCAGGGAACCGACCGCGGTTCCAATGAACGCCATCGGGATTCCCGCGATGGCCACGGCGCCGACCATGCGCCAGTCGACGGCAGTCCGGATACGTGGGATCAGGGCGGCGATCGGTCCGACCGCGCCCATCAGAAGTGATGTCGAGATAGCCGTCTCCAGGGGGATCCCGACGATGTAGACCAGCGCGGGGACGGCGATGATGCCGCCGCCGGCGCCGAGTATCCCGGTCAGACCTCCAACGAGGAGGCCAAAGGCGATCAAGCCGAAGATCATGCGGGGTCCTCTGAGTTATGGATCGAATCGTGGAGGCAGGCCGAGCGCTCGGTCTGTTATGAAGCCATGCGGCTCCCCTGCAGGCGAACGGTGTCCTAGCTGCCCGGGGTCCAGAGGCGTTTGAGCCCCTCGACGTGCACGCGGACGGTCTGCACGAGTGGCACCGACTGCGGGTCGAGCACCCATTGCTGTTGCAGGCCGTCGAGCAGAGCAATGGTTCCCGCAGCGAGGGCGTCGATGGGCGCCGCTTCACTGATCTCGCCGTTCGCGACACCGTCACGGATGGCGTCGGTGAGCCAGGACCGCATGCTGCGATAGTGCCTGGTCACCCAATCGTGCGCGGGATGGCTCGGCGCTGTGCCCTCGGCGGCGACGAGGACGAACAGCCTCACCCACTCAGGTCGCGTGGCGTTCCGAGCGGTGAGCGCGACGAGCGAGTCGAACGCTGCCCAGCCCATGGGTGTGACACCCTCGCCGAAGAGGAAGTCGCTGTCGTCCTGTTCTCGCTGGTCGAGGACCGCTGCCAGGAGTGCCGATTTGGAGGGGAAGTGGTGCAACAGGCCGGACTGGGAGATGCCCGCCCGTGCCGCGACGTTTGAAATGGTCGTCTTGTGGAATCCGACTTCCGAAATCTGAGCGGCCGCCGCCTGGAGTGCTGTGATCCGGGTCAGATCACCGTCGCGCTTGAGCTTGTCGGTCTGGGCTTCGATCAGGTAGTTCGCGGGAAACGACATGGATTCACACCTCTGCTGTGACGCTGGTTCTCGACATGTTCAGTGAACCGCCTGCTGCGGCGGGTCCGATTGGAAGACTAGCGCGAACGTCTCCGAGACCCCGGGCGACGATGAGCCGGCCGTCCACGAGTGGCGTCCATGCCTGGTGCGACGGTTGCCACCGGCGCTGGAAGCGCACGTCGCACTCGACCGACACGGATGCACTCTCGCCGGGGACCAGCTCGACCGAGGACCAACCGATTAGACGTGTGGGGAGCTCGGCCGAAGCGGGTTCGAGGTACACCTGGACGGTCTCGCGGCCGACGTGTTCGCCGACATTCGTGACAGAGACCGACACCTCCTGGACTCCGGCCGGGCCGGCGCTCGACACCTCGATCGAGCCATAGGCCCATTCGGTATATCCCAGGCCGGCTCCGAACCAGAAAGCCGGTTCGTCCTCCGTCCTCAACCACCCGCGGTACCCGACGAACGCACCTTCCCGGTATTCGAGACGGCCGTTCTGCGGCGTGGTGCTCCAGGCAGGGCCCTGGCCGTTCGCCGCCGGGTACGTCGTCACGAGTCGGCCTTCCGGCGGGACCAGGCCCGAGATCGCGGCCGCGACAGCGTCGCCCGCCTCCTGTCCGGGAAGCCCGGCGACGAGGACGGCGTCGACGTCATCGATCCATGGCATGAGCACCGGAGTCGCAGCGTTGACGACGACGATCGTTCGGTGGGCCGCTGCAGCCACCGCGGTCACCAGCGCATCCTGGTGGCCGGGGAGCGCCAAGGTGCGCTTGTCCTGTCCCTCTGTCTCTTCGTCCGGGGTCAGGCCGACGACGACGATCGCCACATCGGCGCGCTGAGCGCCGGCCGCGGCCGCGGCGATCGCTTGGGCAGCCGGACGAGCGGCATCGCTCAGGACGAGCCCGAGGATCCTCGCCATGCCTGCTCGCTGCACGGTGGCGGTGACGATCGAGCCGGTCTCCAACTGGATGGCCGACGAGTGACTGCGGGGTCGGAAGAAGCCGCCTCCCGGGCCCGGGTGGAACGGGATCTCGAACTCCTCCCGGTGGCCTGGCGCGTGGACCTCCCAGACGCCTGGTCCTCGCACCCCGATCTGGTAGTCGCCGGACGGCACGTTCAGTCTTGCGCTGAGCTCGATGGCCGCAGCGTGCTCGAGCCACCCGGTCTTGTTGTCCTCGACCTCTGCGACATCGACCACTCGGTCGTGGAGCACGGCCCCGGCATCGTCGAAGACACGGATCCGCATGCCCTGGGCTCCGGTGACAGGATCGCTGATCAACCTCCCGTCAATGGCAGGGAGCGTAGCGCGCGTCTCCACGCCGTCGAGGACGGTTACCCGCTGCGACCCGAACATGGTTCGGAGTCCGGCCTCAATGGACACGACGTGCGGAGGACGCACCTGAGCGGACCCGCCGCCTTGAGCGACCGTGTCATGGGCGTGACGGCCAGTCACGAACAGCGTCTCCGCAGCGTCACTCGACAGAGGGAGGATGTGATCGTCGTTCTTCAGGACCACCATTCCCGACGCGGCGATCCGGCGGAGCTGTTCCCGCCGCTCGGGCGAGTCCGGGGAGGGGAGGTGTGCGGGCCAGCTGCGCTGCTCGCCGAGCGCGCCCACCCGGTCTCCGAGACGGAGGATGCGCGCGACATGGTCGTCGACGACGGATTCGGGAACGTTGCCGCCGCGCACCTCGGTGACCAGGGAATCCGCCCAGGGTGTGCTCGGCCCCGGCATCACGAGGTCGAGGCCCGCGGTCACGCTCTCTGCGGTCCGCGAGGTCGCGTACCAGTCGGACATGACCACACCGTCGTAGCCCCACTCGTCCTTCAGAATGTCGGCCAGCAGCTCCTGCTGCTCCGTGGAGGGCACGCCGTTCACCCGGTTGTAGGCGGCCATGAGTGTCCATGGCTGGGCATCCTGAACGGCGATCTCGAAGGGAGCGAGGTACACCTCGCGGAGGGTTGCCTCGTCGATGACGGAGTCGACGGTCGTGCGTTCCGTCTCCGATTCGTTGGCGAGGAAATGCTTCACGCTCGCCCCGACACCGTGGCGCTGCAGGCCGCGGATGTAGGCCGACGCGAGGTGGCCGGTCAGGAGAGGGTCCTCACTGAACGCCTCGAAGAGGCGTCCGCCGAGGGGGGAGCGGTGCAAGTTGATCGTCGGGCCGAGGACGACGTGAATCCGCTGCAGCAGCGCTTCCTCGGCGAGGATGCCGCCGACCTCCTCCAGGACTTCCCGATTCCAGCTCTGCGCGATCGAGCTTGCGTTGGGGAGCAGGCACGCCTGCCTGCCCCCGACGACGATCTCGCCACGAACACCCGTCGGGCCGTCCGACAGGACGATCGCTTCGAGGCCGAGGCGCTCGTCCGCGGCGAGGATGAACATCCCGTCTCCGGAAAGGAGGCGCACCTTCTCGTCAAGGGTCATCGTTGAGACCATCGAGCGGAGGTCCTCAGCTGTTCGTGACATGTTGTGAGCTCTTTCGATCTACTTGACGGTTTTGACGGGCAGGATCATCACGGCCCCGAGGATCGCGATGACGGCGGCGACGACGAGCATCAGGTCGAAGTTCTGCCCGGCGCCAAGACCGATCAGGATCGCCGACGCGCCAGGGGCGAGCACCTGCGGCCCCGCCATCGCGATGTTGAACACGCCGAGGTCTTTCGCGGCGTCGTTCGCGCTCGGCAGCACATCGAGCACGAGAGCCAGATCCACGGCCACGTAGATGCCGAAACCGATGCCGAGGACGACCTCGGCAAGGAAGAACCCTTGGTTGCTCTCGACATGGGTGAGCATGTACGTCCCGACGGCGAAGATCAGCGCGGAACCCACGATGAACGGCTTGCGACGGCCGATCTTGTCTGACAACCAGCCGGCGATCTGGCCGGCCACGATGAGCGAGATCGTGTAGCAGAGCACACCGGTGGCCATCACCTCGGCAGCCTTGGCGGGTGTCAGGCCGAATTCGTTCTGGATCCAGAGCAGGCGGAAGGTGATGAACATGAAGTTCGCGAGGACGAGCAGGAACCGCGAGCCCCACGCGAGTGCAAAGTCGGGGTGTTTGAGCGGGTTGACCCAGAACGTCTTCAGGACCGTGAGGAACCCGCCCTCGCTGCGCGGCCGCTTCGGCAGCTGCTGATCGGGCAGCACCAAGGCGTACACGGCCACAAGGATGAAGCCGATCACGCCGGGCACCAGGAACAGCAGAAGGAGCTGGGTCCCCAGGAACTGGGCGGCGTAGGCGGCGCCGAGCGCTGCCGCCTGCTGCGCGATGCCGATCATGCCGCTGACCTTGCCGCGCTGGCGAGAAGGGAGTTGATCGGCGAGTGTGGCGGTGTGTGCGCTGACCGCTGCATTAGCGAGCATCTGGCCGAGCACCCATCCGAGTGCGACCACTCCGGCGTTCGGCGCGAGCGCGATGATCGCGAGAGCGACGATGAGACCCGCCGCGCCGATCAGCATCCACGGGCGGCGTCGACCGAACCGGCTGGTCGTCCGGTCGCTCAGTCGGCCGAAGATGGGATCGAACAGGAGGGCGGACAGCGCCCCGAGTGACGTGACGAGGCCGAGGGTGCCGACGATGGCATCCGGGTCGACCAGGGTCTGGAGCTTGAGGACGAGGCCCGCGGTCAGCGGCGTCGACAACGCGACCATCAGTCCTAGGCGTGCTCCGACCATCGCCGCGATCACGCGCGGCGCCGCCTTCTCGGTCGGTGGCGCGATCAGTGGAACGCGCTCGTGTGCTGGGGTGACGGCATCAACCGCAGTGAGCGGCGGACCGCCCGGGTTGGACATGGACATGAAACCTCCTCATTGAAGTTCCCTCCGCGGGGCGGATGGATGACTCTATCGAACAAAATGTGAACCGACCGAGCGCACGGTCTGTACTTGAGATGAGACTAAGCCTGCGCCGATTGCGCGTCAAGAGTGGGAACGAGATCGAGATCAGATGAGTCGAGTTCAGCGACGGCCTACGGCAGCCGGACGGGCTCGCCGATCCTCATCGGTAGGCGATGAGGATCGGTCCGGCTGAGCACTTCGGCGGCTTGGGGTCGAGGTGGGTGAACGGTCACCGGATGCGCGGCGTTCGGGTCCGGCCGGCTATCCTGCCGCCGCCTGCCGCGCGTCGAACCGGGCACGGTACCGGGACGGTGTGCTGCCGAAGGTCGCTGCGAAGTTCTGCCGGAAGGTGACCGGTGTGAATCCGCATGACGCGGCGATGCGATCGATGGGGAGATCGGTCATCTCGAGGAGCCGGCGGGCCTCGTCCAGGCGTCGCGCGCGGATCCAGGCGGCGGGCGTCGCGCCGGTCGCCATTCGAAAGAGTCGCACGAATGATCGACGACTCATCCGAGCAGCCGCAGCGAGACGATCGATAGACAGATCCTCGTCGAGATGGTCGAGAGCCCATCCGGACGCCCGGGCGATGGGGTCCTCGCCGGTGTCACTCGGGATCGGCCGCTCGATGTACTGGGCCTGCCCACCTTCGCGGTGCGGGGCGACGACCAGGCTGCGGGCGACGCGGTTGGCAGCCTCCGCGCCGAGTCTGGTCCGCACGATGTGGAGACAGGCATCGATACCCGACGCCGTTCCGGCCGAGGTCAGGACATCGCCGTGATCCACGTAGAGCTTGTCGGCATCGACTGAGATCTCGGGGTGGCGGGCTCGGAGGCTCTCCACGGCGTGCCAATGGGTAGCAGCGCTGCGACCGGAGAGGAGGCCCATATCGGAGACAGCGATGGCTCCGAGGCAGAGACCCACGACCATCGCACCGCTTCGGTGTGCGCCGACGACGGAGTCGTGCACGCTCGGCGGAACGGGTCGGGCGTCGTCCGTCCAGGACGGAATGACGACGATGTCGGCGGCGTCGACAGCGTCCAGCCCCTGAGTCCCCTCGATCGTGTAGCCCTCTGCCGTGCGAATCGGGCCAAGGGTCTCGCCGAACAGGACTGGCCGCCAGTCTCCGAGTCCCAGTCGTCGTACCTCGTCGAAGACCATCTGCGGCACCGAGAGGTGGAACAGCGTAATGCCGTCGAAAGCGTAGACAGCGATGTTCACGAGCGCTCCAATCTTGGCCTGATCTCATCAGTATTGCGCATCTGGGCCACTTGTTGATCATGCGACGACAACGAAGGCTAGGAAGGTCGCCAGAACGGCGCCATCTGACCGTAAGGAATGAACCATGAGTACCGCACGACGCGCGCTGATCCTCGTTGACGTCCAGCAGGAGTACTTCTCCGGTCCACTGGAGATCCAATTCCCGCCTCACGCCGAGTCCCTCCCTCGGATCACCGCGGCGATCGACGCTGCCGTCGCGGCCGGCGTGCCCGTCGCGGTCGTCCAGCACACGGCGGGCGAGGGCGCCCCGGTCTTCAACCCCGCCACCACCGGGTTCGACGTGCACCCCGAGATCGCGCGCCGGCAGCGGCCCGAATGGAAGTCGATCACCAAGCAGTACGGGTCGGTCTTCGCGGGAACGGATCTGCTCGACTGGCTCCAGGAGCACGATGTGAATACCGTCACACTCGTCGGCTACATGACGAACAACTGCATCCTCGCGTCGGCGGCCCAGTCCGAGACACTCGGCCTTGAGGCCGAAGTCCTCTCCGACGCGACCGGGGCCATCAACATCACCAACGACGCCGGATCTGCGGACGCCCGGACCGTGCACGGCACGCTCATGGCGTTGCTCAACTCCAACTTCGCGGCGGTCTCGACCACGGAAGCCTGGACCGAGGCCTTGGCAGCGGGTGCGAGCCTTCCGAAGGACAACCTCCCGAGCTCGGCGACGCGCGGCGCGAATAGCTGAGACTCCCTGGGGCGGCACGAAGCCGCCTCGCGTCAGAGCGCCGAAGTCGCCTCCTCGAGCCCTCGCTCGTCGAAGGCGTCTCTGGCTTCAAGGTCCTCGTCGATATGTCGCTCCGCCCAGAGTTTCAGTGCCGTCAGCGGACGGCGCAGCGAGCCTCTTGAGGTCGTAGCCCGTGGAACGGCCCACCCGAGGGACGCTGCAGCCTCTTCGGCAGTGAGTATGAGCTTCTCAACAGGCATGGGCGGTCCGGTCCAGAATCGACGGGGGCGCTGGAGCTGACCAGCTTCGATCCTTGTCGCAAGCTGAGGCGTTCGGCGCCCAACTCTCGAAACCCAGGTATCGACTGACTCGTGCTCACCGTTCCTGCTATCGGGCTGGCGCGGTATCCCGACGGGCCAGGTCGGATGAGTTTGACCGTGCGAAGCGCGCATCGACCGCGTTGACAGCATTTCATCATATGTATAACCTTTGTCGGAAGCTCGATCCGTGCGACGGCGTTGTCGCCATGGGAGGGCAGATCCCCGCGGGGATCGCACGAACAAAGGACCAACAATGAAGCTGGGACCTCTAGCCGCGCTATCGGCCACAGTCCTCGTCGCGCTTGCCGTCGTCGCCGGACCCGCTCCGTCCGCCAGCGCTGCATCCACGACGATCTATACGTCGCCTACTGGAACTGGCACGGCGTGTTCTGCCGCTGCACCGTGTTCGATCACGGACGCTCAGGTCGCGGCCAGATCGGCGCTGGCATCATCTTCCGAAGACGTCACCGTGCTGCTGGGGGGCGGCACATATCGTGTCTCCGCGCCGCTGAACTTCGGCGCATCAGACGGCGGTTCACCCGGTCGCCACGTGATCTGGCAGAACCAGACGAGCAGCACACCCATCATCACCGGCGCGACACCTGTAAGCGGCTGGACGAAGTTCGACGGTGCGAACAACATCTACGTCGCCGATACACCGGTCGGGCTCGACACACGACAGCTCTACGTCGACGGCGTGCGCGCTCCGCGTGCCTCGATCCCGATCAGCAAGACCGACGTCACCCTCACGGCCACGGGACTCACGATCAACAACGCGGCCCTCAACTACCTGAGTTCCCTTCCGCAGCAGGATCGCATCGAGCTGAACGGTACCGGAGCATGGACCGATCGTTACAGCCTAGTCGCCTCGATCTCCGGCACATCGGTGGCTATGGCTCAGCCAGGGTGGGACAACAACACCTGGGGCTGGGACACGCTCCAGAACGGTTTCCACGGACCGACCCTCACACTGAACAACTCACTCAACTTTCTGCGGACCGCAGGCCAGTGGTACATCGACCCTGTGGCAGGAAAGCTCTACTACAAGCCGGCTGACGGAGTCGACCCGGGATCACTCGCCGTAGAGCTCCCGCGGCTGCAGTCTCTCGTGCACATCGGCGGCACCTATGACGCACCTGTGTCGAACCTGACCTTCCAAGGCATCCAGTTCTCGGGAACATCGTGGCTCGGCCCCTCCAGCGCTGACGGCTACACGAACCAGCAGAACGGCACCTTCTCCAAGGGCGCTTACGACTACCGACCGGCCGATGCGTTCACCACCTGCAATCGGGGTTGTGCTGCTTTCGAGCGATCTCGCAACACCTGGTTCCAGGAGCCCGCAGCAGTGCAAGTTTCGGCGGCGAGCCAGGTCGCGTTCGTGAAGAACACGTTCACGGCTCTTGGTCAGACGGGCCTCGGAATCGGCATGGACGCCAACGCCCACGCGACCGGCGTCGGCCTCGGCACCTCCAACATCACAGTGTCGGCCAACACCTTCACCCAGCTCGCCGGAAGTGGCGTCGTTGTCGGAGGCATTCGTGAAGACGCCCACCACCCGTCGGATCCGAGGATGATCGTTCGCGACATTCTGATCCAGAACAACACCGTCACGAAGATCGGCCAGGACTATAAGGACAACTCCGGGATACTCACCACCTACGTGACCAATGCCCGCATCATGCAGAACGAGGTCGCAGACGTGCCCTACGACGGGATCGACACTGGCTGGGGCTGGGGAGTGAACGACCCAGGAGGATCGCCGGACTACCGCAACCGCGGCTACTACGCGTTCAACCCGCAGTACTCGACCAAGACGACCCTGGCCAACAACGTCGTGGCATACAACCTGGTGCACGGGACCAAGAAGGGCTTCAGCGACGGGGGCTCGATCTACAACCTCTCCGCGAGTCCGGGCACGGTCTACCGCAACAACTACATCTATGACCTGCAGTCAACAATCGGCCTGTATCTCGACGAGGGCTCGCGCTACATGTCGGCGCGGTACAACGTCATCCAGGACGCCGGCCAGTGGATCTTCGCCAACACCAATGGCAATCAAGGACCGAACGAAACGAAAGACAACAACGCCGATAACAACTATCACAACAGGGGTGATGTCTGGGGCCTCTTCAACTCCACCACGAACAACACGGTGACCAACGACCAGGCAGTTTCCGGGCCGTGGCCGACGACCGCTCGGGTCATCATGTGCGAAGCGGGCGTCGCACCCGGTCTGCGGACACCCGCGAACGCCAACTACTCGGCTACCAGCTACCCCTCCTGCGGTGCCGGAGGGTCGCATGTAGCCGCCCCCTACCAAACGACTGGCACCTCGGCGACGTCGTCCTACTTCGCGCAGGAGGGCGGCGATCAGTTCTCGATCTCCGCGGCGGGTGCTGATGTATGGCGCGGTGGGGCGCAGACCGATGATGCCTTCGGCGCTGTCTATCAGGACGGGGTCGTCCGATCGGGCACCACGCTGTCGGCTCGGGTCGATGCGCAGAACGACACGAACCCCTGGGCGAAGACCGGGCTCATGATCCGCAACGACATGACAAAGGCCGGCTCCTCGCCCGGTTACGCGATCCTCGCGGTCACCCCAGCCAACGGTGTCGTACTGGAATGGGATTCGAACGCAGACGGCTACCTGGACAAGGAGTCCAAGGTTGCTGTGGAGACACAGCGTCCGATCTCGCTCCGTCTGGTGCGGTCAGGTACTCAGGTCACAGCCTTCTACTCCATCGACGGGAGCTCGTACCGCCAGATCGGTTCCGCGGTCACGTTGACGGGTATCGCGGGAGCGGCAGACGGCGGCATCTTCAGCACATCCCACGATGCGACACGGGCTTCCACCAACTTCATCAGCGACCTGCAGGTCAGTACCGGTGTTGCCGCTCCATTGTCTTCGTTCATGACCGGCGGAGGTGAAGCCGCACAGAACGGAACCCAGCTCCTGCTGGGCGCGAACGGAAACGATGTGTTCAAGGGAGGCGCCCAGTTCGACGATGGCTACGGCGCGGTCTACGTTCCTGGCGGGCTGACGACCGGGAAGTCTGTGACGACCAAGGTAGTCTCACAAGCCGACAGCAGCGCGTGGGCCAAGTCGGGCCTCATGGTGAAGAATTCGATCTCCAGTCCTGGGTATTCTCCCGGGTACGCGGTCCTGGCGGTCACCCCATCGAACGGCGTCGTCCTCGAGTGGGACTCAGACGGAGACGGATACATCGACTCCGAGTCCAAAGTCGCTTTGACGACCAGTCGACCCATCTGGCTGAAGCTGACTCGGTCGGGAAACCAGGTCACCGGCTACTACTCGACGGATGGATCCAACTTCGCGGCTGTGGGCGGTGCCGTCACGCTGCCTGGGCTGGCGACCGCGCCAGATGCGGGGGTCTTCTCGACCTCCCACGATCCTTCGCGCTTCGGGGTGAATGAGTTCACCGTTCCGACGGTCCAGTAGGGCCTTGCACGCGGCCTTGGGTGCGGTCTTGCGGACCGCACCCAGGGCTGCGTTGTGCCGCCGTCGGCACGGAATCGACCCAATCGCATGGTTTCACGCGATGCCATGCACCTGAGGTAGTTCCGCGCTGCCCATTGAGATCCTCCCGGTAGGGAGTCTGGACGTGTGCTCGCCGCTCAAGCCGTCTGTCACCGCCTGCGGGGAATGGCGCAAGGCGAGGCCGTCCGAGTGCGATCGGACGACCCCGCCGTCCGCACACCGGTGGTCAGCTAGCCAGACGGAATCGCTGGCACTGATTCCCGAGATCTGTCCACTGGCCGATGCGAGCGCCATTGTCCAGCCGGCAGTTCCCGAGGTCGAGGGCTTTCCCGCTGTGGAGCGCGACGAAGCGAACCGCGCCATCCGATGCAGGATCCACCCTCCAGGAGCTCCCCGGCGATCCACAAGTGGTTTGGGCGACATCCGCTCCGTCGGACGTGCTTCCTCCTGCGACTGCGAGGCAGAGCTCGGGCGCTGAAGCGGCGTGGATCTGCACACCGCCACCCGGCGCCGCAGTGAACGACCAGCGCTGACACGGGCTCGCCTGCCAGTCGAACTGCTGCAGAACCGCACCGACCGCCGTCGAGCAGTTCGGGAGATCGACCGACTTGCCGCTCGCCGTCGAGGTCACCGCGACGTCTCCGACGGGTCGGAGCGTCCAGTCCTGGCAGGCGTTTCCGAGCGCCGCCCACTGACGGACTGCCGATCCGGGCGCCGTGCTGCAGTTCGCGGCGTCGAGGACGCGACCGTTGGCGCGGTTCGTGATGACCGAATAGCCTCCGTTGGAGGGCGAGGCGCTCCATTGCTGGCAGGCATTGGCGAGCCATGACCACTGTCGGGCGGCGGTGCCGTTGGCGGTTCCGCAGTTGGCAGAGTCGAGTGACTTTCCGGAGGAGGCGTTCACCAGTCGGAAGAAGCCGTCGCCGGTCGAATCCCATGTCCACCGCGTGGATGCTTCTCCGGTGCACGGACCCTGTTGGAGGAGTGCCCCATCAGCGGGACTCCCACCGGTGATGACTGCGCAGAGTCCACTGTTGCGATTCACGAGCTCCATCGACGCACCTCTGACGGCCTGCGTGCGGCCACTGCGCTCACCGCTCGGGACGGCCACATCGGTGGTTGTGGACACGGGCTGTCCGAACGCCGGTACGCCGGAGGCGGCGAATGACACGGGCTGGGCGCGACTCGTGCGACCGGTGCCGCAGCCGTCGTTCGGCCCCGCGTTCCCGTGGTACATGTTCCACACCTCGGTCCCGTCGGGAGAGGTGAAGAAGTCGTTGTGGCCTGGCCCGAACACGCCATTCGCCTTCGAGAAGACCGGTCCACTCTTGGTCCAGGACGCGGCGACCAGAGGATCTCCGCCGCCGTAGGTCAGCATGCCCAACTTGTAGTCCTCTGTCCCGCAGAAGCTCGCGGAGTAGACCACGTAGGTCTGCCCGTTCCGTTGGAGAGCCACCGGACCCTCGTTGACGGGCGAGCCGACGCGCTCCCAATCCTCGGTCGGCTGGGACAAGATCGCCGGCGCCGTCGACAGGGTCCAAGGATTCGACATGCGTGCGATGTAGTTGTTCTGCGAGCCGGGCTTGACCTCCGACCACATCATGTACAGCTGCCCGCCCAGCTCCAGGTACGAACCGTCGATGTTGAACTCGTCGGTGGGGACCGGCCGGCCTCGGTAGGTGTACGGCCCCATCGGGTCGTCGCCAGCGCTCTCCAACACGTGGAGGTGCTGCTGGGCGAACGTGTTCGTCGCCCCGATCGTGTACATGATGTACCAGCGCCAACCGTTCGGGCCCTGCAGCCGCATGAGTTCCGGCGCCCACATGGTCCCGTTCCGTCCCGGCACGGTGTCCGAGTAGACCGTCGCAGGCACGGCCGTTGCAAGCGCTGCGAGCGTAGGAGCCTTGCGGATGGTGACGCGGTTGACGTAGGTCGTGGTGGCCATGTAATAGTTGCCGTCGGCGTATTCGATCGTGGGATCCGCGCCACTCACCAGCGGGTTCCTGAACGTCGGCTCTCCGACGGCCTCGGCCGGAGAGGACGAGACGGCGAGTGGTCCGACCAGCGACGCCACGAGAGCGACGATCATGCACAGGATGCTGTAGACGCGACGCCGCGCACGCGTCGAAGACCGTGTTCGATCGGACCGGACGTCGGCTCCGCTGTCCGCATGACTTCCATCCACGGGGCTCGTCCTGCGCTTGATTCTGTGTATCGCCATATGGGGCACTCCTCGTCATTGAGAAAATGTGAGCGTTAACAACGCGCAGTTGGAGAGTGCCCGAGTGTGGGTTCGCACGTCAAGAGCTCCGTCCACATTGCCTACCGTCGCGTGCAGCCATCCCTCACGCCGGACTCGAGGGCCAACCCGGATTCGCGCGTGTTTGTCGTTCCGACTCGGTCTCAGCCTTCGGCACGACCCGGCCACGATGACGAGCGACTGCGACTGCATTCCCGCAGCGCGCCGAGCAGTAGGCTCTCCGGCCGTTTCTGCTGGTGTCCACAAAAACCAGACCGCAGCCGTCACGGCCGCAGCGACCGAGGCGTTCGCCTCCCGCTTCGACCAGGAACATGGCGAGGCCGCCGGCGGTGACGGCTCTGACACGCGCGACGACATCCAGCTCGTCCGAGACGAAGTGCAGGTGCGGGCGCAACTCGTTGTGGGTGGTGACGTAGACACGGGAGACCGCCGCATCGAGAACATCATTGATTGCCGTGCATCGTGCGTCGGCCTCGCCGCTGTCGAACACTCGTCGCAGGCGACCCGTCCAGTCCCGAAGGGACGTCGAACCTGATTCGGTAACCTCGCGACGACGTATCTCGTGCGTGGTGAGCACGTCGAGGAGGGCTGATCGCGACCAGTGTCGATGGGCCAAGTTCACGAGGTCCGCGGCGAGGAAGGCGCCGGTCATATTGTCATGGTTGAACTGCACTGACCCATTGCACCACAGTCGGTTCTCATGACTGGTGTGGCAACGGCGATCGTCCCGATACTCCTGCTCTTGGGAGGTGGGGCGGCCATCCGACGTTGGTTCGTCAGCGACCCGAGCTTCTGGCGCGGCCTCGAGTGGATGAGTTACCGAGTCTTCACCCCTGCCCTCTTCGTCACCTCTGTGGCGTCGACGGACCTCGGATCGGTCCCCCTCGGACCGCTTGCTGTGAGCGTCGCTGCGCCCATCCTCGTCGCAACAGGAGTGATCGTCGTTCTCCGGCGGCCGCTGCGCGCGGGCGGTCCACAGCTGACGTCACTCGTGCAAGGCTCGATCCGGATCAATACCTATATCGGGCTCGTCTTCGCCTCGTCGCTCCACGGGGCAGAGGGGACGGCGACCTTTGCTCTGGCCAGCGCGGTCGTCGTGCCCCTCGTCAACGTGATCTCCGTCAGTGCGCTGTCCAGGTTCGGTGACCGCCTAGGAGACAGCCGCAAACCGCCACTGTGGAAAGAGATGCTCGTGAACCCACTCATCCAGGGCGTCGCCCTCGGCCTCATCGTCAATCTCTCCGGGGTTTCACTGCCTGGCCCGGTCTCCTCGACGATCATGCTTCTCGCAGCTCCGGCCCTCGTCTGCGGCACGCTCATCTCCGGTGCGGCGCTTCGCTGGTCATTTTCCCGACGAGACATCCTCGATATCGGCATCACGGCCATCGTGAAGCTCATCGCGCTCCCGCTCGGCGCAGTCGCCATCGCCATAACGTTCGGGATCACCGGACCGACCCTGACGAGCATCCTGCTCATCACGGCCGTCCCTACGGCACCGTCGGCCTATGTACTCGCGTCCCGCATGGGCGGAGACGCGCGGCTGATGGCGTCCATCACCGGTGTCCAGACGGTCCTCGCTTGTGTGACCATCCCACTTCTCCTCTCGCTCCTGAACGTCAGTTCGTGAGTGGCCGAGTGGTGGCGTGCCACAGGGCGACGAGCGGCAGGGACAACAGAATGAGGAGAGGGAAAGCCAACACGGAACTGGCCCAACCGGCGAGACCGAACACCGAGACGGTAGCAAGTCCTGACGCTGGCCTCGAAACGAACTGGATGAATGCATCGGCCCAAGCCGACCTACGCGGTTGCTTTCCGGCCAACGTCGGTGGTACCGCCATGAGACCGATGGCAGTCAGGACGACCGTGACGGCGAGGCCGGCACCCCCGCTCAGGAGCATCCAGGACTGGCCGCTCACGGCGAAGATCTGGAACGCCGCGACGGTGAGCGCGAACGCAGCGACTCCCGGACCGCTCAACAGCCAGGCAGACAGGGCTGCGCGGGGGAGTAGCGCCAACGTCGCAGACAGCCGGACTGCCCGACCGTCGTAGGACGCGGTGAATACGGCGAGTTGCAGTCCGAGAATGGGAACCACGATGAGCAGTGCAATGAAGGTGAACAGAACAGAGTAGCGCGCAAGGGACCACGCAGCGGCGGCAGCGGTGCCGAGGAGCAGTTGGACAGGGAGGTCCGTCCAGATCGCCGCCGCCGCTCTCGTGAGGGGGTTGCGGGGCACCGAAGCGAGGGCGTTGTACGTCACCCGCGCACCCCCACCGCCGCCACGCTTTCTACAAAAGTCCGTTGCAGCAGAAGGAAGAGCACGAGCATCGGCAGGACCACCAGGGTGATTCCGGCGAAGACGACCGTCGGTTGTGCCGAGCCCAGCCCCGAGGAGAGGGACACCAGGCCGATCGGGAGCGTCATGTTCTCAGGCGTGTTCAAGAAGACCAGTGGTCCGAAGTAGCTGTTCCACGATGCTTCGAAGCCGAGGATGGCGAGCGCAGAGAGCGCCGGCGTGGCCAACGGCAGCATGATCTGGAACAGGATACGCACGTGTCCGGCACCATCGATCCGAGCGGCTTCGTCCAGGTCGCGGGGAATGGAATTGAAGTACTGACGGAGGAAGAAGATCGCGAAGACGTTGATGAGGGCAGGGAGCCAGAGGGCGGCCAGCGAGTCGATGAGGCCGATGTTGCGCATCAGGATGAACACGGGAATGAGCGTGAGCTGGCCGGGGATCATCAGAGCCGAGAGGAGGACGACGAAGACCGCTTCCTTGCCACGGAATTGCAGGCGTGAGAACGCATACGCTGCTAGAGACGCGATGATCAGCGATCCGCCGACACTGATGACCGCGACGATGAGGCTGTTCAGCGCCATGCGTCCGAGAGGAACGACGGTGAAGACCGCCACGAAGTTGTCCAGGGTGAACGGGATCGGAATCCAGTTGGGCGGCAGCTGGAAGGCTGCTTCAGGAGCGGTCAGGCTCGACGACACAAGCCAGACGAGAGGTGCTGCCATGAGCACGATGATGAGGCAGAGACCCAGGTTGAGTAGCCACCGTACTGCGCGTTGACCGGGCGTTCGCCGACGTGTCCGAGAGGTGCGGGTCGCACGGGCGTCGGCGCCCCGCGGGATACCGGTCTGATCTGTGGAGGATGTCATGTCTGGTCAACCCATCTGCGAAGTCCGATGAACTGCACCAGTGTGACGAGCATGATGACCACGAAGATCACCAACGCGACTGACGAGGCGTAGCCAATTTCGAACGCTTGGAAGCCGGTTCGGTAGAGATACATGACGGCGGACAATGTCGCATCGTCCGGGCCGCCCTTGGTGATGATCTGAATGGGATCGAAGATCTGGAAAGCGCCGATGAACGTCACGATGGTCGCGAAGAACAGCGTCGGTGACATGAGTGGCAGCGTGATGTGGAAGAACCGCTGGACGGCAGAGGCCCCATCGACGGTTGCGGCTTCATTGATCTCACGAGGGATGGTCTGAAGGCCAGCGAGCATGATCAGGAACGTGTATCCGATGGTATGCCAGAAGTCGATTCCGATGATCGCGGGCAACGCCCAGGCAGGATCCGCGAACCAGTTCGGTGCTGAGATCCCGATCGTTCCGAGGTAGTGGTTGAGGAGTCCGAAGGCCGGGTCCAGGACGAACTGCCAGATGAGCGCGACTGCTGCCCAGGAGATGAGGAACGGGAAGAAGACTGCAGAGCGCACAAGGTATCCGAGCACTTTGTTGATGCCGGAGTTCACGGCGAGTGCGAGGAGCAGGCCGCCGACGAGGTGGGTCACCATCGAACCGAGGCTGAAGAGGAAGGTGTTCCCTAACGCGCGGAGGAGGAGCGGATCTGTGGCGAGGGCCTGAAAGTTCTCCAGACCCGCGTATTCGGGCGGAGTCAGGAGGTCGTAGTGGAAGAAGCTCAGGATGAACGCCGCGATGAGTGGCCCGAGGATGAACACCAGGAACAGCAGCATCGCGGGCCCGATGAAGGCGGCCGCGGTCCAGCCGTTGCGTCGGCGGTGACGCCGTACGGGTGGAGATGAGGGAGTCCCCACCCGTACGGCAGCTGGAGAAGCGCTCACGACACCAGCCCCTCCAGCTTCTTCTGAGCGTCACGGAGAGCTGTGTCAGCCGACTTCGCGCCGGTCACCCCCTGTGACCAAGCCTCCTCGACGATGCGAGCAAACTCGGTGGAGCGATCCGGCGCGGGGAGCGGCACCGCGGTGGGCAGCTGTTCGTACAGCAGCGTGGAGTTGGAAGGTGCGTCCTTCGTGAAAAGCGGGCCCGTGGTGATCGAGACGCGGGCAGGGACGAAGGAAGCACCTCCTGTCGTGATCGCCTCCCCGTACTCCTTCGACATGAGGAACTTGATCAAGGTCCACGCCGCCTCCTTGTTCTTCGACCCCTTCAGGATCGGCCAACCCTCCCAGCCGACGACTGTCCCTTCAGCCTGGTTCCGAGGCCAGGGACGCAGGGTGACCTGGTCTGACATCTTCAAGTCCTGGAAGGCGGCAGTCGGCCAGCGTCCGCCACCAAACGTGGCCAGCTTGCCCTTCTGCATCTGCGATGCGGCGTCGAAGGTGCCGCCGGGCTTCGGCACGAGTTGGTCGACGACCAGTGACCGGACGAACTCGAGCGCCTCCACAGCCTGCGGGGTGTAGAAGGTCGGCTTCGTCCAGTCCGCGTCCATGGTGCTGGCACCGTTGTTGACGAGCCAGGGCATGACATCGATGAAGTATCCGCTTCCGGCAGTGCCGATGAACGCACCGTTTTTACTCTTCAGCGTCTGCCCGGCGGCGCGGAACTCGTCCCACGTCCAGCCGGCGTCCGGAAGTTCGATTCCGGCCTGCGCGAGCACCTTCGTACTCACCTGCAGCGCCATCGTGTTGTAGCCGGTCGGCATGTAGTAGGTGCGACCGTCGGGCGAGCCGTAGGTGTTCAACCATTCACGAAGCTGCGGCGGCGTGTCGGCGTAGTACTCGTCGACCAGCGACTGGTCCTTGCGGATGAACGAGTCGAGTGGCTCGAGGACATCTCGTGATGCGAACAGCCGCTGCCCCTCGGTTGCGACCTGGATGACATCGATCTGCTGCCCGCCGGCAATCCGTGTCGAGACGGTGTTGAGGAAGTCCGCCCACGTGTCGGCCGCGATCGCCAGCGCTTGAAGTTGAATGCCCGGATATTGCTTCGAGAACGCCGCGAAAAGACGGTTGTACGTCTTCTGGGCCTCCGCGTCTCCGTAGACGACGAAGACCAGCTTGCCCGAGGTTGGGCCGCTCGGGCCGGCTCCTGGGGCACATGCTGCCAAGGAAACGCCGGTGACGGAGAGGAGCGCCGCGGCGCCCATCCCCCGGAGCAGCGTCGCCCGGCTGATAACCGGGCCGCCAGTGATGATGTCCATGAAATCTCCTTTGATCGATGGTGGTTCGAATGACGGGTCAAGCGGTTGCGTTGCGGTGCCAGAGTCGACCGTCGAGCTCCCAAGCGAGCCCAGGCGCCGGCGTTTCGACGGCGCCTGCTCCATGGGCGAGTGGCAGTGCGATCTGGCAGATCGTCACGGAGTGGGGTTCGAGGGTGACGACGCCCTGGTGGAAGCCAAGCTGGCGCTCGATAGGGACGACCGCGTCCGGCCGGTCGACATCATTGAAGGCGTCGACGTCGGGACCCGACAGGACGGTGGATGGGAAGGTGCCGTCCACGGGGACTCCCCCGATCGAAAGGGTGACCTGCAGGTCTTCGACAGGCTCACGGTTGATGAGCACGATCGACAGCTGACCGGTCGCTTCGTCGATCGTTGCAAGGTGATCGAAGACCGGGATGTCGGTTCCCGGGAGCTCTCGGGACTGAGCGCTACTGGTCAGAGCGCGATCGCCGAGGAGAGTGGCATACATGGCCATCACATGGAATGTCGTGCGGCGCACGACGCCATCGGCATGGACGTACAGGGGACCTCGAGTGTTCACACTGGGCGCGATGTTCGCCATTGACACGATGTCCGCGTTACGAAGACACGTGTTGAAGAAGCTTGCCGAGAAGAGGGCGTCGGCAACCGTGTAGGTCGAGTTCAGGTCGTTGCGGTCTCGTGCTGCGAGCTTCTCGGGTGAGTTGCCGTTCGGGTGATGCCATCCTCGAAGGTTCCACTCGTCGAACGCGATTGAGATCTTCCCCGTGAGGCCGGCGGCCCCGATGATCTCGCGAGTGCGCTGAATGTCGTCCTGCGGAGCGACAGACTGTGCGATCGAGGTCAGGTAGTCGGAGGGCTCGTCGACCTGGGACAACTTGTCCCAGTAGCCGTGGATCGACAGAGTGTCGAGGAACTGACCCGCTTCGTTGAGTAGCGGAAGCATCCAGTCCAGGTCGGCTCGAGCGGCGGTGAGGAGAATGAGGTCCTCGTCCACGTGGCGCATCATCTTTGCTGACTCCGCAACCAGCCGCGACCACTCGTGAGCGTCCTTGGCCCCGATCTCCCAGTCACCGTAGTTTTCGTTGCCGATACTCCAGTAGCGCACATCGAAGGGGCGCTGGTCGCCATGTGCTGCTCGGAGATCTGACCACTTCCCGGACCCGGCCGGGAGGTTCGTGTATTCGACCCAGTCGCTCATCTGCTCGGCCGTGCCGGTTCCAGCGTTGGTGCAGATGTAGGGTGCAGCACCGATGGCCTCGCACCACGCGATGAACTCCTTCGTTCCGAAGGTGTTGGGGTCGGTGACGCGCCACGCCTTATCGTAGAAGGGCACGCGGTCCGGTCCCACTCCGTCGACCCAGTGGTATCCGGATACGAAGCAGCCTCCGGGCCAGCGAACGACCGAGGGCCGCAACTCGCGCATCGCCTCGATGACATCGAGGCGGAATCCGCGCTCGTCGGTCAGCTGCGAGCCCGGTTCGAAGATCCCTCCGTAGACCTGCCGGTGGAAGTGTTCGATGAAGTGCCCGAAGATGTCCCGGGAGTACGTCGTCGGCGTTGATGCCAGGCTGATGTCGGCTCGCGCTGAAGTGGTCATCGATGAAGTTCTCCTGATTCCGTGAGCCCGTCCGCATCGACGGGACTGATGGCAGCACTCTATGGGCGTGATGGAACGTGCCGCAACAAAGCGTCCTGTTCTTGTTTGTTTTTTTTGGACGGCATGTTTAGATGAGGGACACCTTTCGACCGAGAAGAGCCACATGTCGAACCTGAATCCAGCCAAAGCTGCTGGCGCCGCGAGCGTTGCGACGATGCGTGATGTGGCAGCGCGGGCCGGCACAAGCGTTTCAGCGGTGTCTCTGGTCCTCAATGGCAAGGGCGGCGTCTCCGATCGACGTCGGTCGGCGATCCTGCAAGCCATAGAGGAGATCGGATACGTCCACGTGCAGCGGCCGCGTGAGACGGCGCGGAAGCTCACGGTCGGCCTCGTCATGGAAGCTATCTCTCCGGAGGCGGCGAAGGACGGCTTCATGGCGCAGGTCGTCTCAGGCGTCGAGCAGGGACTCAGAGAGCACGGCATGCGGATGTTGCTTCAACTCTGTCGCGTCGGCGACGATCCGATCCGCGACCTCGCTTCGATGTCCGGAGGCGGCCTCGACGGCGTCATCCTGGCCAACGGAGGTGATGTCGACGGCGATGTGGTCAGGCGCGTCGTTCGGAGTTCGATACCCGTCGTACTTCTGGAGAACTACCTCGAGGACGACGCCAGCACGCATGCCGTGACGGCCGACAACTTCACGGCGGGTCACCTGAGCACGTCCCACCTGCTGGATCTCGGCCATCGCCGTATCGGAATGCTCCTCGGATCCAGACGATATGTGAGCCTCCGAGACCGGATGTACGGATATCAGGCGGCGCTTTCAGATGCCGGCTTGACTCCCGACCCTGGGCTCATGCCTCGTCAAGAACCGGGTGACGTCCTCAAGGGCTATCGCCAGACCGTGCAGCTCTTGGCGTTGTCTGAACCGCCGACTGCCATCTATGCCGTGAGCGACAAGAGCGCCTTTGGTGCGTATCAGGCGATCGCCGAAGCAGGACTGCGCATTCCAGAGGACATCTCGATCGTCGCGACCGATGATGTCCACCAGAGCCAGCTCATGTCGCCCCCACTCACGACTTATCACATCCCGACGTTCGACCTCGGTCGAGCAGCCGCTCGGACGATGCGCTTCCTCATCGAGCGTTCTGAGGACAGCGCCGGAGAAGTCGTCAGCCCTGCCCGCACCGCGCTCCTCGGCTCCCTGATCGTGCGGGCTTCGACCCGAAAGCTCTGACGGTCGGGCTCAGCAGTGAACATGGCGAGCCCGAGCCCGTTCCGTGAGTCACTCCTTCATCGCAGTGGGGACGACGACCGACTTGACGCTGGATGGATCTGTCGATGCCGCTAGAAGAGCGCTCTCGACGTCGTCGAGCGAATGCCTGCTCGTCACGAGCGGCGCAAGTCGCACCTTCCCGGTCGAAGCGAGTTCTATAGCGAGCGGCCAGGTGTGTGCATAGCGGAACGTCCCGGTCACCATGAGCTCTCGATGCTGGATCACCGATACCGGGAGCGTGACATCGTCCATCCCCATCCCAACGAGGACCACCCTTCCGCGAGGGTGCACCGCTAGCACCCCGCTGACGATCGCCGATGGAGCTCCGGATGCATCAATGAAGACATCTGCGAAGGGCGGCACTCCCTCGAGCGCGGCGGGGACCATGCCGCGGACCTCGGCGTACTCCTCCGCGAAATCTCGGCGGCTCCGCCGGGGGTCTGTCACCGACACCTCGGCTGCTCCGAATGCGAAAGCGACCTGCGCGATGAGCAGCCCGATCGGTCCAGCGCCAGCGATGAGTACCCTCGAGCCGGCCGTGATTCGTCCAGTGCGGCATGCGTAGATCGCGACCGAGAGCGGCTCGAGCAAGGCGCCCTCCTCGAGCGTCATGGCGTCGGGGAGACGGTATGCGAAATCATCGGGAATGACGGCGAACTCGGCGAACGAGCCGTGGATTGGGTAGGCACCATAGAACTCGATGTCCGAGCATTGGTTGTAATCGCCGTTCCGGCAATGATCGCAGCGACGACACGGCCGCTGTGGCTCGATAGACACCCGTTCCCCGATCCTGGCTCGATCAACCTCAACACCGACGTCGACGATCACCCCCGCAGTCTCGTGACCGAGAATGATCGGTCCCTCGACGACCAGATCACCGATCCGTCCGGCCCGATAGAAGTGAGTATCGGATCCGCAAACTCCGACTGCTTCCACTCGCACGAGTACGTCCCGGGAGCCGACGTCTGGGACACGGACTTCTTGCACCTCCAGCTGTCGCGGTCCAGTCAGCACGCTTGCGCGCATCCGCCTTACTTCGTGCTCCTTCGTACCTGCCTGGTCGGTCATGTGGTTTCCATTTCGTCGAGTGTGCGTTCCACACGGTAGGGCGGTTCGCCGAACCGGGGTTTGTCACCGCTCATGTGAGCGGCGATCGGAGAAGTTCGCGGGCCGTCGGGCCGTCGGTCACAAGCGAGGACACCATGTCCGACAGCAAGGCCGCCCTGATGGCGCGCGCCTTCCCCGGCCCGCCCGCGACCGCGATGACCGAGCGCGCGCGAGCGAGCTGTGCCACGGACACGGCGATCGCGACCGGCGCCAGGTCCTCCGAGAGTCGGCCATCGCCGAGAAAAAGCGTCGCGCCCACCTCCCCAAGCACTCCGGTTTGCAGGATGCGTCGGCGCAACTCCTCATCGGCCAGAGTCTCGAACAGCTGGGATTGGGGAGGATCCCAGCTGCCGATGGTGACGATGGCGATATCGAGATGATCCAACTTCGCGAGGCTCCGGCGGTTGATCGGGCGGTTGCGCATCGCGGCCGCGATTGTCGGGTCCGGGAGGGTCAGCGGTGAGTGCAGCAGATGGGCAGAGCCTCCGGAGGCTCGCGCCATAATGTCCGGTATCGCTTGACCCGACGCAAGATTGGGGGCGGCGATGCCCGTGAGCTGGACCACATCGCAATGAGGAAGGCCGCGGGCGGACAGAGCGACGTCGAGCATCGATCTCCCCACGGACACGCCGAGAAGGTCGCCGTCTCGGAGTTCGTCCCGCAGAACTTGCGCAGCCACTGGCCCGAGGGCGCTCCGGACCGTCTTTGCGTCCTGAGCCGTCACTTGCACGACCGAGGCCGAGGCCAGGCCGAATTGTTCCTGAATCGCACTGGAGAGTTCCCAATCAACGTCGCCCGGCGTGCTGATCTTCACGTCGACGAGCCCGTTCTCGTAGGCCTCGTCGATGAGCCTGGCGACGCGGAACCGGGACATCCCCAGTTCGCGTGCGATGGTGACCTTGGAAGCACGGTCGACAAGAAACCGCTTCGCCGCATAGGCCGACTCGGTCTGTCGCAACAGTGGCACGACGTTCGTCTGCGTTCGCTCGGTACCGGGCCTCGCCTCACACCAACTTGATGGCAGTCCAGGACACGGGGGGGAGCGTGACGCGGAGGACCGAGTCTTCGATCCGGGTGGTCACGTTCGGGTGCGGGACCACCCGGTCCTGATGTTCAAGTGTGTTGGACGCCGAGACATCTTCGTCCGAGACCGTCTGAGTCGACTCGACATGGCTGAAGCCGCAGCCGTCCAGTGTGAGCTCGACGTCGACCTCATCGGTGAGGGAACGGTTGACCAGAAACACCGACCCGCTGCCTGCGGACTCGTCGAAGGTGACTGCCGCATCCACCGTACGAACGGTTCCGTACTTCTCGGTGTCGTAGGTCGGGGTTTCGAAGGTGGTTCGCAGTGTGCGTCCGGTGGCGAGCGCAGACGTCGCCGCGAACGGGTAGAAGATCGTTTGGCGCCAGGCTGGCCCTCCGGGCTCGGTCATGATGGGAGCGATCACGTTCACCAACTGTGCGAGCGATGCTGCCTTGACCCGGTCAGCATGATTCAGAAGAGAGATCAGTAGGCCACCGACGACCACCGCATCGAGGACCGAGTAACGGTCCTCCAGGAGGCGGGGTGCCTCCGGCCACTGGTCGGGAGCCGTGATCTTCTCTTCCTGGTTGAATCGGGCGCTATACCAGACGTTCCACTCGTCGAATGAGATCATGATCTGCTTGGTGCTCTTGCGGGCGCCGGCAACGGCGTCCGCTTGTGCCACGACTGCCTCGATGAACCGGTCCATCTCCACGGCAGAAGCGAGGAATGTCGCCGCGTCGCCGTCCGTCTCCTCGAAGTAGGCATGGGCGGAGATGAAGTCGACGTCATCGAACGTCTCGGACAGGACCGCGTGTTCCCAGGCGCCGAACGTCGGCATGCGCGCGTGGGACGAGCCGCACACGACGAGCTCGAGCGACTCGTCGAACTGCCTCATCGCGCGCGCGGTTCGGGCCGCGATCTTTCCATAATCCGTTGCGTTGCGGTGGCCGAGCTGCCAGGGGCCGTCCATCTCGTTTCCGAGGCACCACATCCGAATGGCATGCGGTTTCCGGTGCCCGTTGGCGATTCTTGCATCTGCGAGTTCGGTGCCTGAGCGATGGTTCGAGTATTCCAGCACGTTCAACGCCTCTTCCACGCCGCGCGTTCCGAGGTTGACCGCGTACATCGGCTCAACGTCGGCTTCTGCCGCCCAATCGATGAACTCATCGAGGCCGAACTGGTTCGTCTCGGTCGAATGCCAGGCGAGGTCGAGCCGACGTGGCCGTTGCTCTTTCGGGCCGACCGCATCCTCCCAGCGGAAGCCTGACACGAAATTGCCTCCTGGGTAACGGACGGTCGTAACCCCGAGTTCCTGGACCAGGTCGAGCACATCGCTTCGAAAACCTCTCTCGTCGGCGAGTGGGTGTCCGGGTTCTAGGACTCCGTCGTAAACGCAGCGACCGAGGTGCTCGATGAACGATCCGAAGAGACGTCTGTCGACCTCTCCGATGGGATGGGCCTGGGACGTCGTGAGGAGCGCGCGCTGACGGGATGTCATCGGGGGTGTCCTTTCCGCTGCGATTGAGCAGCAACGGCAGAGAACATATCTCGGAACAAAAAAGAACACAACGCTCAGTTTCAGGGCGGTGCGTGCTCGACGTCGGTATCGCTGACGGGCCTGCCCGTAGTTCCCGCGGCACCCGTGCATTTGCGGCCGGCGGTCGCTGAGGTGCGGGTATGTCGACGACGAAGAGTGTGCTGTGAACGCTCTCATCGGTTGACCGAGGTCGCCTGTGCTGCAATCAGTTGACTTAAACCCCCCACATGGTGCACATTGTGATCCGGTTGATAGCGCTCACAATTCATGAGCGTTGGTGACGGACGACGCCGTCCGACTTCCGTCAAGAGGGTGCCCCCGCACCCGGACGGTCAGCTGCTCTGGCGTGCTCGGCACGCGAAGAGATGCAGCATCTGAGTGCGGCCTTGTGGCTGCGCTCGGCCGCGACTCGAGATCGAAGGAGCTCTCCGTGTCACTCTTCCGTCGTTTCCTCCTCGCAGCGGCATGTCTGCTGTTCGTCCTATCCGGCGCGCTGATTGCGCCGACGTCACCCGCAGACGCCATCGGCGAGGCGACGTTCACGAACCCCGTTCTGCCGGACGGAGCCGATCCCACGATCGAGTTCTTCGACGGGAACTATTACCTCGTCGCCACCACCTGGGACAACCGGGTCGTGATGCGTAAGGCGCCCACGCTCGAGGGGCTGAAGACCGCTGCCCCAGTCACGGTCTATTCGGACACCACCGCCGGGCGCAACGCCAACATGTGGGCGCCCGAACTCAAGCGTCTCACCGGCCCGAACGGTCCGCGCTGGTACCTGATGTACACCATGGGCACAGCCGGAACGTTCGACCGCCAGCACCTGCAGGTGATCGAGAGCGCCGGCGACGACCCGACCGGTCCGTACGCCTACAAAGGACAGCCGATACCGACGAACGATTGGAACATCGACGGCTCGTATCTGGAGCTGAACGGCGAGTTGTTCGTGACCTGGTCCATGTTCTCCCCAGAGCCGAATCGCCTGCAGAGCAACTACATCGCGAGGATGTCGAACCCGTGGACGGCCACCGGCCCGATCAACATCCTGTCCCAGCCGACGGCCGACTGGGAGCGCATTGGTATGCCGGTGAACGAGGGCCCCGTGCCACTGCAGAAGGACGGAAAGACGTGGATCGTCTTCTCGGCCAGTTCCTGCGGTACCGAGGACTACCAGCTCGGAACGCTGAGGTACACCGGCGGTGATCCGGTGCTCGCAGCATCCTGGAACAAAAGTGCGGGTCCCGTCTTCTCGAAGGCGAATGGCGTCTTCGGCCCCGGGCACAACGACTTCTTCACCTCACCCGACGGCACCCAGACGTGGAACCTCTATCACGGCAACGCCAGGGCCGACGGTGGATGCGCTCGTCAGCGTTCGGCGCGGGCACAACAGGTGACGTGGAATGCGAGTGGCGAGCCGGACTTCGGGACGCCGATCGCCACCGGCACGCCCATTGCGGTGCCCTCCGGTGAGCGCGGGCCGGTCACCGCCAGTGTCGAAGGCGCGTCCTTCGAAGTCGTGAA
The DNA here is from genome assembly GCF_014841395.1 of Plantibacter sp. CFBP 13570. Taxonomy (NCBI): domain Bacteria; kingdom Bacillati; phylum Actinomycetota; class Actinomycetes; order Micrococcales; family Microbacteriaceae; genus Plantibacter; species Plantibacter sp. CFBP 13570. The sequence continues at coordinate 44,088 of NZ_JACYTW010000010.1, forward strand.
TCGTAACAGCGGCCTCTGCCTGACGGTCGCGGGCGGCTCGACCGTCGACGGCGGCAACGTGGTGCAGGGAGCCTGCGCGAACAGCGCAACCGCCGCGTCCAGTTGGGTCATGGATTCGACCGCGGACGGCGCGTACCGTTTCGTGAACGCCTCGACCAACAAAGTCCTCGATTCCGCGAACTGTGGAACCGCGGACGGAACTGATGCCCGCCAATGGGCCTGGCTGGCGAACACCTGCCAGGAGTGGCTCCCCGCCCCGGCATCGGAGGGCTACCTCACCATCGCGAACCGCGCCAACGGCAAGATGCTGGACGTCGCGAACTGCACGACGGCCGCCGGGGGAGAGGTGAGGCAGTGGAGAGCGCTCGGCAACGCCTGTCAGCAGTGGTCGATCCGCCCGGTCGGACCGACCCAGATCCTCAGCGTCCCGACCGGCAAGTCCTTCGACGTGCCGAACTGCGACACGGCGATCGGCGCGATCCTCCAACAGCATCAGTACCTGGGATCGCCCTGCCAGACCTACACCTTCAGTTCCGACGTCGGTGGCGCGGTGCACATCCACCCGGCCTCGGCACCAGCCTTGTGCCTCACCGTGAGTGGCGGATCCACTGCTGACGGCGCCGGCCTCGTGCAGGAGGCCTGCGGGACCGCATCATCCTGGCGCCTCACGCCACTCTCGGACGGCTCCGTGCGGTTCGTGTCGGCACTCACCGGGAAGTCGATCGACCTCGCCAACTGCGCAACCGGCGACGGCGCGCGGCTGCAGCAGTACAGCCTCCTCGACAACGCGTGCCAGCGGTTCACCATCAAGTGACGTTTCCCACCAACCCACCTCACGATGACGAAGGAGTCACCCCGTGAACATCACCCCTCTCGCCCAAGCGACCTCCTCACTCTCGCGTCGAACCTTGCTGATCGGAGCCGCAGGGCTGACGGCGGGACTGGCGCTACCCGCACTCGGCGTTGCCGGCGCCGCCCTGGCGGCGCCCGCGCTTCTCCCGCTCGGTGCACAGAACCCGCTGATCCGGCAACGGGCCGATCCGCACATCAACCGGCATCCCGACGGTCGCTACCTCTTCACCGCATCGGTCCCCGAGTACGACCGGATCGTCCTTCGGGCCGCGCCATCCCTGGCCGGGCTCGCCACCGCGACTGAGCGCACGCTCTGGGTCCGGCCGCCGAGCGGGACGATGGGTGGGTACATCTGGGCACCGGAGATCCATCAGGTCGGCGGACGATGGTACATCTACTTCGCGGCCGGCGATGCCGGCGAACCCTTCCGCGTCCGCCCGTACGTGCTCCAGGCAGATGGCCCCGATCCCATGACCGCCAACTGGACGGTACGGGGACGGATCGTCACCCAGTTCGACACGTTCTCTCTCGACGCCACGACCTTCTCGCACAACGGCCGCCAGTACCTCGTGTGGGCTCAGGGGGAACCCGGCATCGATGCCGGGAGCAACCTCTACATCTCGGAGATGTCCGACCCGTCGACCCTCACCGGACCCCAGACCCGCATCTCGGTTCCGACGGCATCATGGGAGACCCGCGGGTTCAAAGTTAACGAAGGCCCGTCGGTCATCATCCGCAACGACCGTGTCTTCATCAGCTTCTCTGCGAGCGCAACCGACGCGAACTACTGCCTCGGGTTGCTGACGGCCAACGCCTCAGCCGATCTGCTCTCGGCGAACTCATGGGTCAAGTCGTCAGGACCGGTGTTCGTGTCGAACGATGCCACGAGCCAGTACGGACCCGGTCACAACTGCTTCACGACCGCGCCGGACGGGCGTGGTGGGGAGATCGACGTGCTGGTCTACCACGCGCGTGAGTACCGGGACATCCCGGGAGATCCGCTGTTCGACCCGAACCGCCACGCGAGGGTGCAGCGCCTGTACTGGAACGCCGACGGCACCCCGGATTTCGGCATCCCCGTCGCCGCCGGAATCCTGCCCTCGCGCCTGCGGTCTCACAACTTCCCTGACCGTTTCGTCCGTCACGCCAACTACGTCGGTCGCCTCGACGCCGCGCCCAAACCCAGTGTCGACTCCTGGTTCCGCGTCGTCGAGGGCCTCGCCGGAGGAAACTCGCTCGAGTCGGCGAATTTCCCCGGCCACTACCTGCTCGCAGGACCGTCCGGCATCACATTGGCCAGATCCAACAACACACCGACGTTCGCGGCCGCGGCATCGTTCACGATTCGTGCAGGGCTTGCGGACGCCGCCAAGACGTCCTTCGAGTCCATCGCCACACCCGGAACCTACCTTCGGCACCGCGACTATCGCCTGTACGTGGAGCGGGTGAGCGGCACGGTCGGTGCGGCCGATGCGACGTTCGCCATCGACTGATCAGGAGCGTCGGAACGCGACGCGCTCTCGACCCGACACCGCTCGATCACGCAACTCCTTGGAAGGAACCAGCATGCTCCCACTTCACACTCCGGACGTTCGGCGACAGCGTCAGCGCACCGGACATCTGCCGACCAGGCTGCGCCGAGGATCCCTCCTCGCGCTCGCCAGCAGCGTCGCGATACTTGCTGGGCTCGTGACAGCCGGAACCCCGGTATCCCCGGCAGCAGCTGCGGACGCCGATGCGGCCTACGTCATGACCTACTTCCGGGAGAGCCTTGACGGCACCGGGAACTCCAACAACGTCCATCTGGCCGTGAGTCTCGATGGCAGGCAGTGGCAGGCACTCAACGACAACCGGCCGATCCTCGACCCGACGGCCGGTACGGGCGGAATTCGCGACCCGTTCATCCATCGACTGCAGGACGGCACCTGGGTGCTCCTCGCGACAGATCTCGAGGTCGGTGTGCCCTTCGGCCAAGCGAATCCCAACCTGCATGTCTGGACATCACCCGACCTCGTCACCTGGTCGGGCGATCGGCTGCTGAGCGTGAACTCGGCAAACCCCGGGTCATACACCTGGGCGCCGGCGGTCCATTGGGACCCCGTTCGTCAGCAATATGGGATCACCTACTCCGCCTCGCCGGCAGGTGGGCCAGAAGGCGTCATCATGGTCTCCTACACCACCGATTTCCGGACGGCGTCACCGGCTGTCCGCTTCTTCGACAACGGTGGACGGGGCGGTGTGATCGACTCCGACGTCGTGACGGGTGTTGGGGGCCAGAACTACCTCTACTATCGAGGGCCGAATCCCGACGCAGGCCTCATGGGAGCGAGGTCATCGACGCTCGAGCCGGGCAGTTTCCGTCAATATTCGGAGGCCCCGAACCTCCCCGGATGTGCTGAGGCTCCGACACTGGTGCGGTCGTTGACCGACCCTGGTTCCTGGACGTTGTGGGGTGACAACTATTGCCCCAACAGCACGTTCGTCAACTGGCAGGGCGACATCACGACTGGAACATGGAACGCCGTCAGCAGTGCCGACTTCACCGCACCGCTCGGGTCGAAGCACAACAGCATCAAGCCGATCACCCGTGCCGACTATGATCGCTTGCTCGGACGCTTCGGCGGATCGCAGAGCGAGCGACTGAAGTCGTTCAACTACCCCGGCTCGTACGTCAGGCATGCGGGTCTGAGAGCCCGTATCGATGCGGTTCCGTTCGACCCTCAGGCTGACTCGCAATGGCGCATCGTCGCTGGATTGTCGGACCCCTCGGCGGTCTCGTTGGAGTCCGTGAACTACCCGGGGCATTTCCTCCGTCACTCCGGATTCAAGCTGGTGCTGGCGCCGAACGACGGGACAGCCGCCTACCGCGCAGACGCAACCTTCACGAGAGTCCCGGGGCTTGCCGACGCTGGATGGGACTCCTTCAGGTCGGTGAACTACCCGGATCGCTACATCCGTCACATCAACGGTCAACTGGAGCTCACGCGGATCTCGACGGTGCTTGATCGAGCGGATGCCACATTCGACGTCGTCTACTGATCGCCAGTTTCCCCGTCGGAGTAATCTCCGACCACTCAGCGCGGCCCGCTCGGGAGCTCGACGGGTCGCGCCGAGGAGTCTGGTGACCTCTGAGACGACTCGAGGATGGGATCCGCACCTCAGTGGTCCCGCCTCCTGAGCCGCGCCAGACATCGGCGAAGTGATTCGGCGTATCCCGAGATCTCCTCGACGAACGTGGGGTCCGGCACGTCATCGTTCCTCGGAGGCGATCCCAACCCGATGAGGATGATGAGTCCAGAAAGGGCGATGAGCTGAGTGAGAACCAGGAGTATGGAGATACGGCTTCCCTCCCTGTCCGACGCGCGGTGGATGCCGAACAACTTCTACATATTGTAGAGGATGGCGGAGACTGCGATCAGGACGCTCAACCGCCCGCAACCATGAGCCGACGGCCAGCGGCACTCAGTCGCTTCGCCGGCAACTGGAGGAGCCGCTCGGATCTCACGGCCGTTCCGGCACTTCCGCTCAGCTCCGCAACGCATGCGAGAGCAGCGGCTACCTGATCGCTCCCGCAGACGCGAGCCGCGCTGTCGTCTGCGATGAGTTCAATCAGCAGGTTGGTGGAACGCTTGAACTGTGTCGCGCCGCGGACGGTCGGGAGACAGGCTGAGTTCAGTAGCGCGAGGCGCTTGGCGAATGCATGCCGATGTCTGACATGAGCGCGCTCGTGTTCGATGACGGCCCGCAGCTCCCAAGGGGTGAGTGCATACTCCAGGCGCGACGAGACGATCACCTCCGGCCGACGTCCCGGTGTCGTGCACGCGACCGGCAGGGAGGAGTCGATGTACCTCACGGTGAGGTTGCCGACGTGTTCCACGCGCGCGAAGCCTGATCCAAGCAATTCCGAGAACGATGCCTCGGCCTCACGATCAAGCTCGAAGAGCGGCTCCGCTCTCGCGAAGACCAGCGCGATCAATCCGCCGACAGTCCCTAGCGCCAGCCATGCAGCAAGGACGATGACCGTCGGCTCCAGGACATTGGTCCGACCGTCGGGTACAGCGGTGTGGACTCCGACAGCAAGAACGACCGCGACGACCATGCTGATGAGAGCTGCCGCTATGCCGTTGAGGAATGCGCCATGCCAGAGCAACAGTGCCGTCCGTGGAAATCGAAGTCGCCACATTCCCCGTGTGAGGACGAGCGGAGCCATGACGATCGTGAGAGCGGCATAGCCCAACAGGGCGAGAACGAGGAACATCGCTCAGGTCTGACGGCGTGAGCGGCGTGCTTTGGCGTCGAGCGCTGACCGGAGGAGCTCCACGTCGTCGTCATCGAGGTCTCCAGCGAAGTGCACCAGCGCAGCGGATCGATCGCCGACCCCGGTCAAGGCACTCAGCATGGCGTCTGCGGCGTACCCGGATTCACTGGTGCTCGCGGCGAAGCGGTTCCCTTTCGGCCCGTCCGCCTCTCGTAGGACACTCCCCTTCAACCGCAGCCGTTCGAGCACGGTCAGCAGTGTGGTGATCGCAGGCTGCTTCTCGGGGAAACGTTCCTGGATCTCGCGCACGCGCAGCGCCTCGTCACTCTCCCAGAGGATCCTGAGCACCGTGTTCTCCAGCTCGCCGCGCCCTCGTAGACGTTCTCCCGCCATGAGTCCTCCGTCGCTCGTTCGCCAAGTCATTCTATATTTCTCAAAGCGGCCCGTCCGGTATGGGGCGGGCCACATCCGTCAGATCACACCAGCTCCGGCAGCGTTCTGCTGACCATGAGCGGACGGTGCGACCCCCCGCTCCGGCCTGGTCGGGGGAGTCGGCTGGTAATTCCGCAGCCGCAGACTGTTCGAGATGACCAGGATCGACGAGACGCTCATTGCGGCCGCGGCGATCAGTGGGTTGAGCAGACCAGCTGCCGCGATGGGGATAGCCGCCAGGTTGTAGCCGAACGCCCAGATGAGGTTGCCCTTGATGGTGCTCAGTGTCTTCCGGGACAGCTGGACCGCATCGACGACGACACCGAGATCATCGCGCACGAGGATGATGTCCGCCGACTTCATCGCCACGTCGGTGCCTTCAACCATGGCGAGGCCGAGATCTGCGGTGGCGAGCGCCGCTGCGTCGTTGATTCCATCACCCACCATCGCGACGACGTGTCCCTCTTCTTGGAGTCGACTGATGGTCGCCGCCTTCTCAGTCGGGAGGACCTCGGCGATCACCTCGTCGACACCTACCAGCGCGCCGACCCGCTCCGTCGCGGTCGTCGCGTCTCCACTGAGGAGGATGGTTCGGAGTCCGAGGTTCCGGAGTCGATCGATTGTCGGTCGAGCGGAGCGCTTGATCTCATCCGTCAGCACGAATCGTGCAGCAGTAGTGCCGTCGATGACGACGTACACGGCTGTGTGTTCCGGGTCTCCGATCGGCAGGTCATCGAGACTCGCTCCGTGTGCGCGTACGAGCTTCTCGCTCCCGACAAGGACCTCCTTGTCGTTGACGCTCCCGCGGGCACCCAGCCCTGCGAGCGTCTCATAGTCGGTGACGTCGAGATGATGAGCGCCGAGTCCATCGGCGTACTCCACCAGCGCTTTCGCGATCGCATGCTCCGATGCGGATTCGACGGACCGCGCCATGGCGAGAACCTCGCGTTCCATGTGAGAGCCTGCGATCACGGCGCCGGCAACACGCATCTGGCCCGTCGTCACCGTTCCGGTCTTGTCGAAGACGACGGTGTCGATTCGCCCACTTGCTTCCAGTGCGTCCTGTCCCTTGATGAGGATTCCGATCTGGGCCCCTCGACCGACGCCGACCATGAGCGCGGTGGGGGTTGCGAGGCCGAGAGCGCACGGACAAGCGATGATGAGGACCGCAATGGCCGTGCCGAAGGCGTCTCGAGGTGCTGCTCCGAACGCAAGCCACGCGAATCCGACGACGAGTGACAGTGAGATGACCGCTGGAACGAACACGGTGATGATCCGGTCGACGAGTTTCTGTACTCGGGCTTTTCGTTCCTGGGCCTGTTCAGCCAGCGACGCCATCTGTGCCAGCTGCGTGTTGGTTCCCACGGAGGTCGCTTCCACTGTCAGTCGGCCAGAGGTGTTGATCGTGCCGCCGACGACGGGGGATCCCTGGACGACCTCTATCGGAACCGGCTCGCCAGTCATCATGCTGGCATCGACGACACCGGAACCGGCGACGACGGTGCCGTCCGCGGCGATCGTCTCGCCGGCGAGGACGATGATCGTGTCGCCCTTGCGGAGCTCGATGGTCGGGATGACGTGTTCCACGCCAGATCTCAGCACTCTCGCCTCCGTGGCGGCCAAGTTGCCGAGTGCTGAGAGGACGTCGCCCGCCCGTCGGCGCGAACGCGTCTCGAAGTATCGACCCGCGAGTTGGAAGGTCGTCATGCCTGCCGCAACGTCCAAGTAGATCGAGTCCGCCCCGGCCGGGGTCATCCCGAATCCGAGCCAATAGCCTGGCTCGTCCGATCCGCCGATGAGGAGAGTCGTCACCGCCCATCCGAAGGAGGCGACGATGCCGAGCGATACCAAGGTGTCCATGCTCACGGTGCCATGGCGCAGATTTCTGATCGTGGCACGGTGGAACGGCAATGCGCACCAGAAGACGATGGGCAAGGCCAGCAAGATGCAGACGAGTTCCCACAGGGGAAATCTCAGATCGGGGACGAGGGCCAGGATGATGGTCAGGTCGCAGAGGGGGATGGTGAGTATCGCGGAGAGTGTGAGGCGCCGTCTCAGGGAGGCGATCCGGTCCGCCGTGGCACGGCGGTTCCAGTCGTCATCGCCCTCAGTGCGGACCACCGCACCGTAGCCGGCCTTGGTGATGGCTTCGAGTGCACGTTCGGACTCCGCCGGCGTGAGTCCGGCGACCACGGCTCGTTCGGTCGCGTAATTCACCGAGGCGGTCACGCCGTCCAACTTGTTGAGGCTTCGTTCGACTCGGCCGGCGCACGCGGCACAGGTCATTCCGCTGACGTTCAGTTCGAGGTAGTCGTCGCTGAAGTTCACGATCCAGTGTCCTTTCGTTGAGCGGATGCCGTCGGCTGCTGGGGCTGGAGCCGACCCCGGTCGGCGAGGTGTTTCAGCATGTCGTTGTACGCGTCGAAGTCCTCGTCCACCCCGGAATCGAGGTGTCGATCCTTGCGTTTCGCTTCTCGGTCATCTTGACGCGCCCATTGCAGGCACAGTGCGATCACCACGATGAGCAACGGGATTTCTCCCGCAGCCCAGGCGATGCCCCCGCCGAGGTGCTGGTCGGCGAGCAAGTCGTCGTGCCACGGAGCCCTCATGTAGGCGTAGAAGTTTCCGGCGATCAGCGTGGTGCTCGTCATCACGATCACTCCGAAGAACGCGTGGAACGGCATCGCTGCGAGGACGAACCCGAGTTTGCCGAGGTGCGGCAACGGCCGCGGGGGGCGATCCACGCCGATGATCAGCGAGTAGAAGAGGTACCCGGAGACCAGGAAGTGGATGTTCATGAGTTGATGCGACCAGTGGAAGCGCATAGCCTCCTCGAACAACGGCGACAGATACAACGCGTAGTACGACCCGACGAATACCAGGAACACGAGTATCGGATTGAACACCAATCGGGCGATCGGGCTGCCGATGATGTCGATCAACCATTCATGTGGTCCAGCCACGTCTCGTCGCTTGGCGGGCGGCGTAGCCCGAAGGAGGAGGGTGACCACGCCGCCCATCGCGAGGAGGACTGGGCCGAACATGTTCAGACCCATGTGCACCATCATGTGGATGCTGAACGACGGGCCGGAATAGGATCCGAATCCGGAGGACGTCGCGAAAACGATGACGGCCCAACCGAGGACCCAGGCCACGGTGCGGCCGACCGGCCATGCGTCCCCGCGGCGGCGGAGCCTGATGACGGCACCGAGGTACAGGATGACCGCCACAGCACCGACGACGGCGAACAAGATGTTGCCTCTCCATTCGCCGAAGAGGATGGCAAGCGTCGGGGTCTTCAGCATCTCGAAGCCGAACAGCACTTCCATGGCGCTGACGGGCATGAAGTACTGGGGCGGGGGGATTCTCGTCATCGCGACGGTGACGCCGATGTAGACGGCGGCCGTCAGGGCAAGCGGCCAGAGGTGCCTGAGGGCGACCGCCCTCGACGCGTCCGGGGAGGAAGCATCCAGAAGCCGAGCAATGAGTGCTGACGCGAGCGCTGCGACGAGCAGGAGGACGAGGAGCCGGACGGCGATCAGTCCTGCTGTCGGTGTGAGGGCGAATCTCAGCAACACGGTCTTGAAGAGGAGCAAACCGATCTCCACCGCGAACGCGACGGCCCAGGTGCCTCGGAGTAGGACTCGGGCGCGCCGCAGCGTCCGTGGCGGGAGCCCGAAGCCTCTCGCCGTGACGAGGATGAGTACGATCGGCACACCGATCACGATCCCGGCTGCCGGCACGCCGAAGGTTGCGAGATCACTGCCGAAGTCATGGCCGGGCCCGACCAGGACCTGATGAACCAGGACTGGACTGATCAAGGCGAGGACCGCCACGGCCGCTAAGACGAGTGTGGTCGTCCAGGATCGCGTCCACCACGCGCCGCAGAAGATGATGAAAGCCGCGACGGTGACGAGGATCCAGGCTTTCGGGAGATCCATCGCGCTCACGAGGTAGGGCAGGCCGCCGGGAGACAGCACGCGCTCGAGCGTCACCCCGTTCGCATCCGCTGCGTCGAAGACGACCAGCCCACCTCCGGCGAGCGTCCAGACGAGTGCGCTCACCCGAACGACGGAGAGCTCGGCAATGTTCTCGACAACGGTTCGTTCTCGCCCGCTTCGGACCTGCAGGAACGCCACGTACACGAGCGCACTCACGCAGAGGATGCCCGCCCACTCGGCGATCAGCCGAAGGACACCGGTCCCAAGAGACACGGTTGGCCCCGGGTCGCCTCTGCTGAGGTCGACGTAACTCGAATCACCGACCGCCAGGATCACCCCGATCACGATGAGCGCCGACAGTGCCACCGCAGCGGTCAAAGGACGCCGAAGCGCCTGCACATGGCTCGGTCGCTCCCGCGCTGCGATGTCGTTCACAGAGGCGCCTCAGCTTGAGGCGAGGCCGTTGAAGGTGTAGCCGACGCCTTCGATGGCGTTCCGGATGGCGGCTTCGCTGAGCGGCGCGGTCGATGACACCTGCACGGATCCGGATTCGAGGTGGACGTCCACCGCGTGGACTGTGGAGATCTCGGAGAGCTCTTCGGTCACGGACGCGACGCAATGCTCGCACGTCATACCTGATACCGAGTAGGTGGTCGTGATGTCGGACATGAGGTACCTCTCTCAGTCGATGGAGGGCAGCTGCCCTCGTCTACTCTACAAGCAGTAGTACGCGCGTATGTCATCCCGCCTGTCCGATGTTCCGTTGCCACGGAGGGTCGCCGCATGTGCTCTACTATTTGTAGAGCACATGCGAAAGCACGCTCTCGGTTTCCGCAGATCCTCATGGAACTCGGTGACTCCACGCGCCCGAAGGAGAAGGTATTGACCAGGTTGCACGACCGCCAGGACGCACGCGGCGCTGATGCGGGCCCTCCGGCGGGGCTGCCCCGCCGGCGCAGCTGGTTTCCGTCCTTTCTCCTCCGCCTGCATTTCTACGCCGCCATCTTCGTGGGGCCGTTCATCCTCGTCGCTGCGGGCAGTGGGGCTCTGTATGCGTTGACGCCTCAGTTGGAGCAGATGGTCTACGCCCAGCAGCTGCATGCGCCGGTGCGTGGTCACACCGTGCCACTCGCCGAGCAGATTGCTGCCTCGGAGGCGTTTGTCGGTGGGTCAGAGACCATCGTCGCAGTGCGGCCGGCACCTCGCCCGGGTGACACCACCCGCGTGATGTACGCGGACGGCCGTCTCGGGGAGAGTGAGACGAGAGCGATCTTCGTCGATCCTTCGACCGCGGAGATCCGCGGGGACCTCACCGCCTATGGGACGAGTGGCGCTCTCCCGATCCGCACATGGATCGATCAGTTGCATCGCAATCTCCACCTGGGCGATGCGGGACGACTGTACAGCGAGCTCGCCGCATCCTGGCTTGGCATCATCGCCCTGGCAGGCCTCGGGCTGTGGATAGCGCGTATACGGAGGAGTCGCTCCAAAAGAGACTTCCTCCGCCCCAATCGTTCGGCGCGCGGATATCGCCGCATCTTCTCGTGGCATGCATCCACCGGAGTGTGGCTACTCATCGGCGCTCTGTTCCTCTCGGCCACGGGTATCTCGTGGTCGCAATGGGGTGGGGGGAACTTCAGCACGCTTCGTCAAGCGTTCGATTGGTCGACTCCGTCAGTACAGACGGACCTCTCCGGCGGTTCATCCCCAAGCGGAGAACACGCTGGGCATGGCGGGGGAGGTGCGTCCGACGGCGGTACTCCGGCTCCTGCACCCTCTCCCGGGGATTTCGAGCGAGCACTGGCTGTCGCCCGAGGCGTCAACGTCAACACGGGGTTGGTGGAGATCAGGCCCCCCGCAGAGGCAGGCTCGGCGTGGGTGGTCCAGGAGATTCAACGCAGCTTTCCGACGGAAGTAGACGCGGTCGCCATCGACGGTGCGACGATGCGAGTGACGGACCGCACGGATTTCTCGGAATTCCCACTGGCGGCGAAGCTCACGCGCTGGGGCATCGACACCCACATGGGATCGATGTTCGGGCTCCCCAATCAACTGGCGTTGTTCGTGCTCGCGGCCGGGATCATGGCAATGGTCATCTTCGGGTACCTGATGTGGTGGAAGCGCCGTCCAACGGGCGGCGGGCGCCTCGTCGGGAAGCCGCCGGCCTCACAGGTGCTTGCACGCGCACCCTGGTGGGGGGTGCTGGCGATCCTGGCCGGGGGGCTGGTGATCGGGCTGTTCCTTCCGCTGCTCGGTCTGAGTCTCGCCGCCTTCGTCGTCACGGACGTGCTGGTCGGGGAATTCCAACGACGTGCGACGCGAGCGTGATGGTTTCAGGAACACCTCGACCCCAAGCTGCCACCTCCCCCAGCATCTGCTCGACGTTCGCCGTATCCACGTTCTGAAGGGACACCGTGCCGTACCCAACCCCCGTGGCGATCATCATGACCGTCCTGTTCTTCGTCACCGGCGTCGGCTACCTCATCCGTGCCGCGCGAGATCGCGACCCAGTAGGGCGGCTCAGCGACATCTTCCACGTGGTCATGAGCTTCTCCATGCTCGCGATGCCATGGTCCTGGGGTATGGCCGTTTTTCCTCCGGTCATCCAGATCATCGTCTTCTCGTTGGCCACCCTGTTCTATCTGGTGCTGCTCTTCGGCACTCCCGCTCCGGCTCGTCACACGGACCCGGATTCGCCCATCTCGAGTCATCATCACGCTGGCTGGGCCAGGGTCGGGTTCCATGCGTTCATGATGGGAGCGATGGTCGTCATGGGCGTCCTGATGAACGGCATGTCCCACGACGAGGGGCACATGGATCCGCCGCAGGGCCTCATGTGGACGGCCGAGAACGTCATCAGTGTGTCGTTCATGGTCGCCTTCGGTGTGTCGACGATCTGGTACCTCGCGAGTTTCATCCGCCTACGACGGGCTCCCTCTGTCGTTCGTCTGAACCTCTCCCTCATGGCGCTCATGGCGATCGGTATGTGCCTCGGCTTCTGGCCGGTGTGGTGAACCTGCCGACGTCGCTTGTCGACCAATGCGCGAGTGTCAGAGGAAGTGGGTGAGGCCGATGAGTAGTCCGTCGCTGAGGTACATCGTGCACGGTGCAACAGGGGCGCAAGGAGCACCCGTCGTGACCGCGCTCACCGCTGCCGGCTTCAACGCGATCGGGGCTATCCGAGATGTCACTCGCATCGGAGGCCCGGCCATGGTCGTAGATCTGTCGTCCACCGAAGCTCTGATACGGGCCTATCGCGGTTCGGGTGGCGTCTTCATCCACCTCCCTGAGGGACGACCGGAGGACCATCGCGCGCAGATGATGGCGGTCAGCCGAGCCATTCGCGTCGCTCGACCCAGGCGCGTCGTCATGTCCACGAGCGGGCACGCAATTGGCCCCGGCTCCGGTTCGGCCATCGCCATCCTGCATCATGAGCTGCAGGCCATCGGTGTCCCGTTCGCCGTCGTCGAGCCGCAGATCTCGCTTGAGAACCTGCTGGCGCCGCAGATCTTCGACGCAGCGCTTCGCGAGGGGGTGCTCCGGCTCCCGATGCACCGTGACGTAAGGCTCCGCTGGAGCTCGCACCTCGATGTCGCGGACACCGTCACCCAGCTCTTCCACCAGCACGTCGGCGGGCGCGTATTGGTCGGTGCCTCTCCGGGGCTGTCTGGTCCCGACATCGCGGCTGGTTTCAGTCGCTACTTCGAACGTGAGATCGCCTACGAGGCCATCTCGCAGGACGCGTTCCTTGAGCTCAGTGCGTTCGCCGACGGGGGCGCGGTGTCCGGCCAGTCTGTCGTCGACCGCCTGCACCGTGCTCAGGTTCAGAGTCGGGCGACCGACGGTTCAGTGTCCGCTGTGAGCCTGTTGGGCCTGCGGCCTCGAGCGGTGCACGAATGGCTCGGGGACCTCGGTATCTGAGTGCCGGCGTGGACGTGTCTTCGAACCTGGCCGGGGTCATCGTCCCTGATGCGCACCACCTTGAGGGAGGAGGCCGACCCGTGTGTCTCCGTGACGAGCGGAAGGGCCGGCCTCCGATTGGATGGGACGCTCCTCAGGTGACGACATCGCATCCGAGCTGATTCTACAACATGTAGAACAAACCCGCGAGCTCCATGGATCGTTGCTCTACATGATGTAGAGTAGCGTCGTGAATCATGCACTCGTGCTCGACCTTGGCGTTATACGGGTGTTCTCCACGCTCTGGGTCCTTCCGTCGATCAGTGGTTGGGCCATCCACGCACTCGTGTCCTGTGAAAGGCGATCTCGCTCATGAACTCTCCCCGTCAACGACGCACCGCGCTCGCGGTCGGAGCGGCATTCCTCCTGGCGGCACTGGCTGGTTGCTCTGCGCAAGCTGCAGCACCCGAGGCTGCTCTTACCGACGGAACGAAATTGACCGGGGGAGCGACCAGCTATCCCTTCACGATCGACAACTGCGGATACGAGCAGACGTTCGAGAAAGCTCCTGAGCGGGTCGTGCTCCTCAACGGCGCTTCGGTCAGCGAAGTCGAGTCGATGGTCATGCTGGGGCTGAGCGATGCTGTGCTCGCCAATGCGCAGAACTACGGCATGTCGGACAGTCCCGAACTCGTCGAGCAGATCGACGCACTGCCGACAGCGAATCTCGACATGGGGAGTTTCGACATCCCGTCGGAACATCTCCTGGCGCTCAAACCAGACCTGGTGATATCGACCTGGTCTGGAGGTTTCGACGCGGATGCCGGGCAGGCAACGCGGGAGGAACTCGCAGGTCTCGGTATCGAGTCCATTGTGAATCCTGCCAACTGTGCCATGGGGAAGGATGATGCGACTGACGCCGAACGAGAGACGTTCGCCTCTGCCACGATCGAGTCGTCCTTCGACTTCTTGAACCTTGTCGGCAACGTGTTCGACGTGCAGGCCGCGGCACAGGCACTCGTCGATGAGCAACGTCAACAGATCGAAGCCGTCTCACTGGCCGTGGACGGAGCGGACCGACCGACCGGGCTCATCGTGTTCCCAGGGATGTCGATGATGAGTGCGAACGGACTTCCGGCGGTCATGGCCGGCGGTATTTTCGACGATGTGCTCGAGCGAGCCGGAGTCACGAGTACCTTCGCCAACGCGGACACCGACCTGACCGAGAACATCACTGAAGAGCAGTTGGCGGCAGCCGATGTGCAGCTGCTCGTCGTCGGTGGATTCATGCCGGGGGAGGACCTCGACGCCGCGGCCGCAAAGATCTTTGCCGCGTACCCCCAGTGGGAGGCTTCACGGACCAACAACTACGTCAAGGTCTCCGACGGGGTGTACGTCGGCCCTACGAACGCCGCAGCCATCGACAAGATCGCCCGTGCCGCACATCCCGACGCGTTCTAGAACGGTGCCGGCGGCCAGTGCCGCGCATCGTTCGGGGGGAAATGCGCCACTCGCATGGTGGTTGGCGGCGACGGTCTGCGTGACCGTTGTGGTGGCGCTGCTCGCGATCGGTTTCGGTAGCGTCAACATCTCCGCAGACCGGGTCATCGCCGTGTTGTGTGCGAACCTCACCCGTCGAGCGGCAGGGCTCGATCCGCTCGACCAGCAGATCGTCTGGGAGCTGCGAGTCCCCCGGGTTCTCATGGCCGCCGTCGTGGGCGCCAGCCTCGCACTGGCCGGTGCCGCACTCCAAGGGTTGCTCCGAAATCCGCTCGCAGATCCATATATCGTCGGTGTGTCGTCCGGGGCCTCGTTGGGGGCAGTGTTGGTCATGTCCTTCGGCTCCGGCGCGCTGTTCGGACTCAGCACACCGGCGGCGGCCTTCATCGGTGCGCTGGTTCTCCTGCTCCTCGTCTTCGCGTTCGCTCAGCGGTCCGGTTCGTTCACGGACATCCGTTTGGTGCTGTCGGGAGTGGCGTTGGGATACGTCGCGATGGCCGGAACCAGCTTTGCGCAGTTGCAGGCCGAGCCTGGACAGGTTCGGGGCATCCTCTTCTGGATGATGGGGAGCGTAGCAGGGGCTCGTTGGGAAACGCTCGCCTTGCCCACTGTCGCTCTGCTCGGAGCTGGTGCTTGGCTGCTCATTCAAGCGCGCGGGTTGAATGCGCTTGCTCTCGGAGACGATGACGCCGTCGCCGTGGGAGTCGATCTCCGTCGATTCCGACTCGGACTGCTGCTTGTCGCTGCGCTCTTGACCGCCGTCACGGTGGCTGTCGCAGGCGGCGTCGGGTTCGTCGGCTTGATCGTCCCTCACGCGGTTCGAATGCTGGTCGGAGCGGACCATCGGCGGCTGCTGCCCGTCTCCGCGCTGTCCGGCGCAGTCTTCCTGGTCCTCGTCGATCTCGTCGCGCGGACCATTGGCAGCCCGAACGAGTATCCACTCACGATCTTCACGGCTTTGGTCGGCGGGCCCTTCTTCCTCTGGTTGATGCGTTCGCCGGAGGGGCGGTCATGAAGCTCTCCATCGATGAGCTCCAGGTGAGCGTGGGAGGACGGCCGTTCATCGAGCAGCTCTCGCTGGATATCGAGCCGGGCGCGTTCGTCGCGATCGTCGGACCGAATGGTTCAGGGAAATCGACGCTGCTTCGCGCCCTGTATCGTGCGCTGAAGCCTGACACGGGGCAGATCATCATCGGCACAACAGACGTGTGGGAGGCGTCACCCCGGGAAGCTGCGAAGTTGCGGGCCGTGGTCACGCAACACCAGACGAACAACGACGGTCTCCGCGTGAGTGACATCGTCGCCACAGGACGTCATGTGCACCAGCCGTGGTTTCGTGGTGAGTCGGTCCGAGATCGCGATGTGATCGAGTCTGCTTTGCAGCGCTGCAGAGCCGCTCACCTCTCGGATCGCCGCTACAGCACGTTGTCGGGCGGTGAGCGCCAGCGGGTACTCCTGGCTCGTGCCCTTGCACAGGACGCGCCTGTCCTCCTACTGGATGAGCCGACGAACCACCTCGATGTCACTGCGCAGCACGAGCTGCTCGAGCTCCTGGCTGCGGTGGAGCTCACCCGCATCATCGTGTTGCATGACCTGGATCACGCCGTCTCCCACGCCGACCGCATCATCGTCATGAAGGACGGTCGTGTCCACGCCGATGGTCCGCCGGCTCAGACGCTGACCCCGTCGCTGACCAACGACGTCTTCCACGTCGATTCGCGCATCATCGACCACCCCATCACCGGGCGCCCCCATATCGTCACCGCGTCGCCATGACCTGCCCGGCCCGAATCCGTTCTTCCCGTCAGCCGACAGTCCGCTCACCAGTGATCTTCAGGGCAGGTCCCAGGTATCGGCCTGTGACGCTTTCCGGGTTGCGGCAGACCTCCTCAGGAGTGCCGGTCGCCACGACCCTGCCTCCCTCGACACCTCCACCCGGCCCCATGTCGATCACGTAGTCGGCGTTCGAGATCACGTCCAGGTCGTGTTCGATGACGATCACCGTCGCGCCGGTGGCCAGCAATCGATCCAGGACGCCGAGGAGGACCGAGATATCGCGAGGATGCAGGCCGACAGATGGTTCGTCGAAGATGAAGAGCGTGCCTCGATGCTTCCGACCGAGCTCGGTTGCAAGCTTCAGCCGCTGAGCCTCGCCCCCGGACAGTGCCGGTGTGTCCTCGCCCAGCGTGAGATAACCGAGGCCGAGAGAGCTGAGCGTCTGGAGCCGCTGAGCGATGCGAGGACGGTCGGCCAAGATGTCTCCAGCGTCCTCGACCGTGCTGGCGAGGAGCTCCGGCAGACTTCGGTCACCCCGACTGGTGGTGATCCTGACGCTGTCCGCGTCCGGCCCGTACCGGGTTCCGACACACGTCGGACAGGGGATCTCGACATCCGGAAGGAACTGGACGTCGAGTACGACCTGCCCCGTACCCTCGCATCGGGAACACCGGAGGGACCCGGTGTTGTACGAGAAGTCACCCGCGCCCAGTCCTCGAGCCCGCGCGACATCGGTGGCGGCGAAGAGTCTGCGTAACTCGTCGAGGATGCCACTGTAGGTCGCGACCGTCGACCGGACGTTGGTGCCGATCGGAGTCGCGTCGACCACCTCGGCGCTCGAGAGGCCTGCAGCACTCAAGCTCTGGACGTGGGCGGGTATCTTCGTGCCGTCCCGGCTTGCATTGATGGCCGCTGCCAGGCTGTCGAGCACCAACGTGGTCTTGCCCGAGCCGGACATGCCGGTGACCGCGATGAGTCGCCCCTTCGGGATCGCGACCTCGAGTGCATGGACCGTGTGGACGGGCGTCGTTGCGACCTGGATCGTGCCCATCGAGAACATCTCATCGGCTGTGGCGCGCTTCCGGCCGATGACGTCCTCATCCCCGACCAGGTAGCCCCCGATCAGTGAATTCGGATGTGCGCCGATCTGCGCGACGGTTCCCTGAGCGAGCACCGTCCCGCCGTTTCCGCCTGAACCGGGACCGATCTCGATCACCCAATCGGCTTCGCGGAGCACCTGCACGTCATGGTCGACGAGGATGACCGAGTTCCCATCGTCCAGTAGGTCGCGCATCACCCCGACCAGACCGTCGATGTTCGCCGGGTGGAGCCCGATGGACGGCTCGTCCAGGACATACAGGACTCCAGTCGTCTGGTTACGGACAGCTCGAGCGAGTTGCACCCGCTGGCGCTCGCCGGTGGAAAGGGTCGAGCTCGCCCGGTCGAGGGTGAGATACCCGAGACCAAGCTCGAGGAGACGCGTGCCCATCTCGGCGAATTGTTCGGCGATCAGCCTCGCCATCGGGCGAAGCTCGGATGAGACGAGGCTCGGGATCGTGGCCATCCAGTCCATGACGGCGCTGAGGTCCTTGCTGGTCGCGGCGGCCAGGTTGATTCCGTCGACCTCGCTACCGAGAGCGTCGTTCGACAGTCGGCTCCCGTGGCATGACCAGCACTCCTGCGCTGTGATGAACCGATTGACTCGTGCCAGCCCCGTTTCGCTCGTTGCCTTGTCCATTGCTTCGCGGACCGCGAGTCGGGCATTGCGGTAGGTGAAGTTCAGGTCGAAGAGCTTCCCGGATTTCGAGGGCACTCGGATCTCGCGCTTGACCGAGGCCCCATCGAGGACAATGCTCCGTTCCGCGTCGGTGAGGTCGTGGTACGGCACATCGATGCGTACTCCGAGTTCAGCAGCGACCTGCGGCATCACGGACAGACCGAACATCCCCCAGGGTGCGACGGCGCCTTCGCTGATCGATTTCGTCGGATCAGGCACAAGCGCCGCGTCGTCGATGTCGCGGACGAATCCCGTCCCGGTGCACACCGAGCACGCACCGTCTGAATTGAAGGCGAGGGACTCGGCACCGGGGGGATAGAACGTCGCTCCACAGATTGGGCATTGGAGATCCAGGTTCGCAGCGACATCGATCGTCGGGGCGAGACGGTGTCCATTGGGACAGAGGTGCGACCCAAGCCGCGAGAACGCGACTCTCAAAACGTTCAGCAGCTCTGTGGACGTGCCGAACGTCGATCGTACGCTGGGCACACCCGGCCGTTGACGCAGTGCGAGCGCAGCCGGCACGTAGGTGACCGAGTCGACCGTGGCACGGGCAGCGTGCGTCATGCGTCGGCGGGTGTAGGTGGAGAGTGCTTCCACGTATCGGCGTGATCCTTCCGCGTAGACCACGCCGAGCGCCAGGGAGGATTTTCCAGAGCCGGAAACCCCCGCGACTGCGACGAGCTGATTCAACGGGATGTCCACATCGACGTTCTTCAGATTGTGCACGCGGGCGCCGCGCACCAAGATCGCCGTTGGCCGAGTCTTTGACATAGTCGCCTCCTGATTACGTGGATATGAAGTCTCGTTCGTCGTTCTCGGTCTCATGCCAGCTGATCGACCCATGCCCGGCCACCAGTGCACCCGGCTCGGGGCGAACGATCGCTCAGCCCGCTGCGGAGGCCATCTGAGGTCCGTCGCGGAGGTAGGTGCCGATGTGCGTCTCCAACACCGCACGCACATTCAGACCTGGTTCTCGCAGCGCCCGGAGCTGGAGCCCGTGGACCAGTGAGATCAGCGACTCGACCGCTGCGTCCATATCGGCCCCTGATCGAAGTTGGCCCTCGTCGTGGCATTGCTTGAAGCCCAGGCGCGAGCACTCGCGGAGGGCGTCGGTGTAGGCGTTCGACGCCTGCTGAGCGTTGTTCGCCGACGACCCAGGTTCGCTGGTGCGCGTGAGGTAGAGATGCGCCAGGTGGGGGTCTCGCAGGCTGCAGTCCAAGAGATCCGACAGACAGAGCAGCTTGGCTCTCCCCGAGACCCGATCGCATGCTGCACACTCGAGAATTTCGGCCATATGGCGGTCCAGGATGGCTTCCAGCAGATCGCCTACTCCGGCGAAATGATGGAGCACTCCGGCCTCGCTCAAACCTGCCTGGGCGGCCGTCTTTCGGAGGAGGCCGGTCGAACCTTCTCCAGCCCGACACACTGTCAGCCCCGCCGCAACGATGTCGCGTCGACGATGTTCCGTTTTCCGGTATGTTCCGCGCATCATGTCACCGGACCGATTCCGTGCGTATCACGAGGTCTCGGTTGTCGTGCTTCCGTGTACTGCAGGACAACGTCCATAGGTCCATTCACTCACTGTAGCCGTGCCCCGAACCTCCAGCGCTGCGGCGGAGACGGTCGTCCGCTCCGCCGCAGTGTCTCTGGGATCAGGCGCCGATGTCGCGCAGCCAGTGCTCGACGGAGCGTGGTGCGAGGCCGAGAAGCGCCTGAGCGCTACGCGTCTCGTCGATGAGTTCGTCGTCGAGGGTGGCACGCCAGCGGTAGGAGTCGACGACGGGCGCGATGCCGTCTGCGCCGAAGATGGGGATGATCATCTCGCCGAACTCGTCTGGTGTCTGAGCGTGGAAGCGCACCTCGCGACCGAAGTGGTTGGAGAACGCCTTGGCGAGGTCGGGTCCGGAGAGTCCCGGGAGGGCGCCGACGGTGACGACGCCCGTCACGGAGGGGTCTTCGAAGAGGCGGAGGGCGACCTCGGCAATGTCGAGGTGCGAGCTCCACGAGACGAGGAAATCCTCCCGGATCGGGTACGGGAGGATCCCCTCCTCGCGGGTAGCGGTGATGACGGGCGGCAGGAGCAAGTTCTCGAGATACAGGCGCGGGGCGATGACGGCAGTCGGAACGCCGCTTGCCTCTAGACGACGCACGAGCACACCGTGCGCGCTGTCGTCCTCGTTGTTGTTGCCGCCGAGAGTATAGCCGCTGGTGGAGAAGACGACCCGACCGGGGCGTGCCCGATCGACCGCGGTGGCTATGGTGGTCGCCTGCTCGAGTTGCTGGGCGGGGGAACCGAGCGGGAGGTGGACGAACACGCCGTCCGCACCGGTGTAAGCGTCCACAAGGGAGTCGAGGTCGGCGGTGTCGACGGCGACCGCCGGCCCGGCGGTGTAGGCGGCGGTATTGCGGACGGCTGCGGTGACGTGGTGGCCGGAACGGGTGAGTGCGGCGGCGACGGGGGCACCCTGTGCACCGGTCGCTCCGTGGATGAGGTAGGTCATGTGACTATTAGTGCATATGATGCACTGGTTACCTCAAGTTCACTAACGGAGATGGGTCGAAACTCATGTCATTCTCTGCGGAAGCCTGGCCGGAATGCGGGATCGCGCGGTTCCTGACCCTGCTGGATGGCCCGTGGGCGACGCTCATCGTCCGTGAACTGCTCGGTGGTCCACTTCGCTTCGGTGATCTGAAGGCGGCACTCCCAGGCATCAGCGCCCATACCCTGACGAATCGCCTGCGCCGCTTCGAGACGTACGGGATCGTGACACGGACGGCGTATGGGGAGCTCCCGCCGCGGGTCGAGTACGAACTGACCGGGGTCGGCCGCGGTCTGCAGTCGGTCCTCGACGCGATGAACGCCTGGGCGGCCACTGTTCCGGCTGTCGACGCCGACGCTGACGATGTCGGTGCCGTGCCGCTTCCGGCTTCCTGTGTCGGCGATGGCCCCGGGGCCCGGAAGACGGACCGCAGCGTGGGGCAGTGAGCCGGGCCGGCCGGCCCGTGCATACTTGTCGAGTCAGTCCCTCGCCCTGGCAGCGTCGCCCATCCGCCGCAGCGCGAGCTCGAGAATGAGGGGATTGGTCGCAAAGTTCAGCCGGACGTGACCGTGGCCACCCGTGCCGAAGACGTGACCTGAGCTCAGGGCGACCCTTGCATGGTCGAGGAAGAATTGCGCCGGGCCCTCGAGCTCAGCAACGGTTGCGCGCTGGCCCAGGTGAGGCTCTTCCTCGAAGCCGAGCTTCGAGCAGTCGATCCACGCGAGATACGATCCCTCCGGTCGTCGCAACCTCGCTTGAGGCAGGTGGCGTGCAACGAGCTCCTCGAGCAGGTGTCGATTCTCGGAGAGTCCGGACAGCAGGCTGTCCAGCCACGTTCCTCCGTCCTGGAATGCTGCAGCATGGCCGATGACCGCGAGATGGCTCACACCGTGGCTGACTTCCTCTGGGAGCCGCGCGAGATCGGCGAGGCTCTCGTGTCCTGCGACGAGGAGAGCGGCTTTGAGTCCCGCGAGGTTCCAAGCTTTGGAGGCGGAGGCCAACGACATGCCGTTTTCGGAACCGGGAACGGACAGATACGGCACGAACTCGACTCCATCAAGCGCGAGCGGCGCATGTATCTCGTCGGAGATCACACGGATGCCATGGCGACGCGCGAGTGTTGCCACCATCCCCAGCTCCTCCCGCGAGTGGACGGTGCCCGTGGGGTTATGTGGATTGCACAGCAGGAAAGTGGGGGACGGGCACCGTCGCGCTGCTTCTGCGAAGGCGACCTCCAAGGCGGACGGATCCAACCGGCCCTCACCCGACAGCGGAGCCTCGAGGATCAAGCGATTCTCGTGCTCCACGAACGCGTAGAACGGGGCGTACACGGGAGGCGTCACGACGACGACGTCCCCAGGTCCTGTCAGGAGACGCAGCGCCTCCACGATTCCCAGCATCACGTCCGGGACGATGGCCGTTTGCTCCAGCTCGAGTCCCGCCCAGGACCAGCGATGGGCGGCGAACTGCTGGAACGCCGAGGCGTATCCGATGCCGGTCGCGTAGCCGGTGTCGCCACGCTCGAGGGCGGACCGAACCGCATCTCTCACCGGCGCTGCGAGAGGGACGTCCATCTCCGCCACCCAGAGTGGGAGAACGTCTGCGGGGTGCGTTCGCCACTTCATACTGGTTCGTGTGCGTAGCTCGTCCAACGCGAGCTGCCCCAACGGATTCATAGCGAGTGACACGCGATCTCCCATCCAGTTTCGGCCGTTCTGCGATCAGCCGATGCGATGGAACTCACGGTAGTGGTCCTCGGCTTCATGTTGTCCGACGCAGCGCGCTGGCCTCCCCTGCGATGCACACCCATCGGAGGGGAGGCCGCTGTCACGGAACTCTGCGAACGCCGGTCACCGTGCTGCGCGGGAGCCGTCCGGCGCGCGAATCGCCAGTCATCCGGTCGCCGTCGATGGTCACGTCGAACGCGAGCTCCAACCGCACGGGTGTGGTGATCGTCTGCGTCCACATCACGTGGTCCTCCTGCGCGTCGGTGGCGACTCGCAGATCGCGAAGCGGGACGTCCTCGGTCCTGCTGGCGGCGAAGCCTGACAAGACGCCCTGTTCGTCCTGGAACGTCATCACGGCGTTCAGGGTGCCGATCGGTGTGCGAATGGCGAGGTCCCAGGTGCCGATGATCCGATGCATGACGGTGTCCTTCGATATGAGCCTGTCGGCTGGGTGGGCTGAACCAGCGGCGGGGCTGATTCAGAGCGGAAGGGCGTCGAGTCCTCTGGCTGACCACACGGTTCCGCGCCGCTCGTACTCGAACAGTTGCTCGACGGCGTGCGCGATCCGCGGGCCGAATTCGCGTTCCAGCAGATAGAGCCCTAGATCCAGACCGGATGTGACTCCACCGGCACTGACCAGGTCCCCGTCGTCGACGACCCGCGCTCGCACCACCGTGGTGCCGGTGGCCTCGAGGACGTCGTTCCCCAACGTATGGGGCACCGCGGTCCGCCCCGCCAGGAGGCCTGCCATGCCAAGCGCCAAACCGCCTCCGCAGATTGTGGCGACCAGGGTGTCCGGTGATGCGAACGCGCGGCCCATGAGCGCCCGCAAGCGGCTCGAACCAAGCTCAGCGAGGATGACCGGAATCGTCCTCACGAAATCGGGGTCGCCGACGGTGGGGCCGGCAGCGCCCGGCACGATCACGATGCCAGGAGCCTCCGGCTCCAACACATGGGTTGCGGTGAGCTCCAAATTCCGCGTTCCGCTCACGACCGGACCGATGCGGTCGAGTGCCACCAGCCTGACGTCAAGGGTTCCTCCGAGAGCGTCCGAGCCGGCGCAGAGCACTTCGACGGGGGCGATCACATCGAGTGGGTCGAATCCCTCGAAGAGGATGATCTGAGCGATCATGAGGTGCCTTTCGCGTTGAACTTGTCGCTGTCGCTGTCGCTGTCGCTGTCGCTGTCGCTGTCGCTGTCGCTGTCGCCTCGCGTCGCGGAGGACTTGGGCGTGTGTGGAGGGGACGCCGAAGTGCATCGTCGTCGCTCTTGCCGGACGTTGATCAAGGTGAATACTCCACCGAGCAGCGGGACGAGGGCCAAGAGCCGGGTGCGGAGTAGGAGTCCACGCCCGAGCAACGCCGTGACTGCGACGGTCAGGTACAACGCGCCGTGGACCGGTCCGAGTACCGAAGCGAGGCCAGCCACATGTACGGTGAGGAGGTTCCCGAAGAGGACCGCGATGCTGCCGAGCTCGAGGACGGACAGCGCTTCAAGAGTGCGCAGGATTCGTGGCGACGCGCTCACGACGACGCGCCGGGACGCACGATCATGAGGATGACAACCACTGCCCACAGCAGGTTGAACATCCCGGTTAAGGGTCGTAGCGATCGCAATCGTGATCCGTCGTCCGGTTGGGACAGCGCTTCTTGCTGCATCGGGGTGATCCGGAGTGCGAGCAGGGCCCCCGCGACGGCGGTCAGGACCATCGCGAGGAGGATCCAGATCTCCGTGAGCCTGCCCTGCACCGCGGCGAGGATCAGGCCGAGTACTGGGACGACGAGTGCGATTCGGCCGTAGGCCCGCGTGATTCGTGCCAGGAGTCTGGCGACGGCGATGCTTCGGTCCGAGGCGACCACGGTGGGACCGATAGCGCGGTCTCGGCCGTGGAGGTGTTCATCGATGTCGCCTGCCGGTGCCGAACCGCTGATCGGAGCGAACCGGGGAAACAGACTGGCGGTCACCGCAACCGGGCCGATGAACAGAATGCCCGCGAGCACGTGCGCGGCGAGAAGGATGGATTCCATACCTTCAGCCTAGCTGAAGGTATCAGTCAGACTGAAGCTTTCCTTACTCACGCAGTTTAGGGGACTGCATCATCTGCAGCATGTGCTCAGCGAGCGCCGCGCGCAGAGCAGGGTGACTCGTCTCGAAATCGGCGTCCAGGCGAGCGACTACCCCGGCCGCTTCGGCGAGGATCCGGTGCCCCGCCGGTGTGATCTCGAGCTGTGCCGCTGAGCCGGCGCGGCCGGTGGAATCGGCGACGATGCCATCGGCTACGAAGCCACCGACGGCGACATGTGTGCTCTGGACGGTGATCCTCGATCGTCGCGCGAGATCGCTGAACGAGATGCCAGGGGTGCTACGGATGTGTCCGAGCAAGGCATACTTGCGCGTCGTGAGGCCCAGCGGCTTCAGCGCTGAGGTCAGAGAGTCCTCCCAGATTCTGGACAGGGCGAGGAGGGTGACCGTCGGGCTGAACGGCGGCATCTCAGACATGGAGCACAGACTACCCGTGGAGCGGAGGCCGGGTGCTGAGGCCAGAGCCGAGAATCTTGTCCGTGCTGAAGCCGTCAGGGCCTCCGTGAAGTCGGGGGTCGACGTCGACCCCATGACTCCAGAATGTGGTGGCGCATCGCGCGCTCTGCCTGATCGGCATCGCCAGCTCGGATCGCTTCCAGCACGATGCTGTGCTCGTCTCGAGATGCCTCGAACGCTTCACGAGTGCCGTTCAACGTGAACCGAGCGGTGTCTCGTGCCCGGGTGTACAGGGTGCGGTTGATGCTTTCGGCCAGCGGAATGTTCGACGCTGCCATGACGGCCATGTGGAACATCATGTCCGCATCGCCGAACCCCTGTTCATCGTCCATGGAGTCGGACATCAACTGAATCGCGTGCTCCATCGCCTCCAGCTCGGTGGCGGACCGGCGGACGGCCGTGGCAGCAGCCATGGCACCTTCAAGCGAGCTGCGAACGACCGCGAGTTGATCGAGCACGCCGAGCGAGTCGTCATGTTCGAGCATGACCTCGAGGACGACCGGGTCCAAGACGTTCCACGACTCCTGGGAGCGGACTGTCGTGCCGCTGCCCTGGACGACGCTGACAAGCCCCTTCTCCTCGACCCGCTTGATCGACTCACGGATGACGGTCCGGCTGACTCCGAAGTGCGCCGTGAGCTCCGCCTCGATGGGCAACATGGACCCCTCGGCGACCTCGCCGGTGACGATCGCGGTGACGAGGTCGTGCACGACGGCGACTCCGAGACGAGTAGCGGGCACCTTCGCCGCAGCGTCCGCGAAGATCGCATGCTTGGCGAATCGGGTGGCGGGCTCACTCATCCACTGCAGTATAGGTGATGCCCTGTAGCTCATCACCCGGCCCACCCGCCGGAGTCATCGACAGACCTGCGCGCTTCGGACGGACATGCGGTCCGGCGCTCTGCCGCCAGTCTCCCTGTGCGCTCGTCAGAGCGATCAGGTCCTCGTCCACGGTGATGCCGCCGCCCGGAGTGTCCCCGAGAACGATCCCACCGTCGCTGTACGTCTGGTCGATCGTCACGGCGAACGGGGCGTGCAGATCCTGGACTTCGGCCGTCAGGTGATTTGGAACCGCGGCGGCGGCATGTGCAACGGCCGGATTGCTCGTGAGGCCCACGGGGCTGATGGGGAGGTCTCTCGAATGAGCGGCGACGGCCAGCCGGAGGAAGTTCGTCACACCCCAGACGGCTCCGGTTTGGACGATGTCGACTGAGCCGTGGTCGAACAGGGGCCGATACAGTTCCAACCCCGTGAGGTTCTCACCGGTGGCGACACCCGCACGCACCTGCTGCGACAGGCGATGGTGGCCGGAAGCGTCCCAGCGTCGCAGCGGCTCCTCGATCCAGGTGAGGTCCAGATGCTCCTCGATCTCTGACACGTATCGCACACCCTGCTTCAGATTCCACGATTCGTTCGCATCCAGCATGAGCGCCGGCCGATCGGTGTTCACACTGAGGGTGTCGGCGATCAACAGCAACCGGCGAAGGTCGGCGTTGACGTCACGGCCACCCTTGAGTTTGCCTGCGGTGTAACCCCGCTCGGCCATCGTCGTGTAGAAGGAGACCAGCTCCTCGTCCGTCAGCGCGATGTCGAGGCCGGATGCGTATCCGGGCACGAAACGGTCGTCGGCTCCGAGCAGTCTCCAGAGTGGTTCGCCCGCGAGCTTCGCCTTCAAATCCCAGAGCGCGGCATCGAGTATGGCGATACCGCCGAAGGTCGTCCCCCCATGCCCGGCCTTGAAGGCATGGCTCAGCATCGCGTCATAGAGACTGGTCACAGCCCTCGGATCGCGGCCTTCGAGTGCAGGGAAGAGGAGCTCGACCGCGTGGTCAGAGCCCATTCCGATGCCTTCGACACCGGCGTCGGTCTCGAGGATGACGATCGCGACGTCGGTGATACCCGAAGCGATGAACCCGTTGACGTCGCCCACGGGCCGTCCCCAGTCGCGATGGGTATGGATGGTGCGGTAGCCGGTGATCTTCATGATGCTCTTCCCGAGAGGTCGATGGCGTTGCGGTTCGGCTGCGTCGTCGCTGCCTTGCGTGCTGGAGGTTTCATCCGATGTCGTTCGATCAGCCGTGCGCTTGGTTGGAGACAGGGCGCCGGGGACGAAGGTGTGTGACGCCACCGTCCACCTCGAGAGCGGTGCCGGTGGTCGAGCCGGCAGCGGGCGAGGCGAGGTAGAGAATGGCGTCGGCGACTTCGTCCGGGGTCACCATTCGCCCCGTCGCCTGCCGTTCGTCCAGTTGCGCCCGCTCAGTGATGGGATCGTCGAACCCCGCGAGCATGCGCTCGACGAACGGAGTCGCGACGGTGCCGGGGCTCACGCAGTTCACGCGGATACCTTCCGCGACGTGATCGGTCGCCATGGCGTAGGTCAAGGCGAGGATGGCCCCCTTCGAAGCGGCGTAGAGAGCACGACGCGGAAGTCCGTTGAGAGCGGCAATGGAGCAGACATTGACGATCGAAGCGTGGCCGGACCGCCTGAGGTGGGGAAGCGATGCCGCGACGACCCTGGCCGTGCCGGTGACGTTCACGTCCAGTACTCGAGCCCAATCGTCGTCGTCGTTCTCCTCGACCGTGCCCACGGCGGAGATGCCCGCCGAGTTGACGACGATGTCGATGCCGCCCAACTCATCAGCGAGAGACTCGACCGCTGTCGTGACGCTCGACCGATCCCGCACGTTTGCGGCATGACCGACAACCGTTTCTGGGAGCCCGAGGACCTGGATGTCGAGGACACCGACTCTTGCGCCCTCGGCTTGGAGCGCCGAGACGACCGAGGCTCCGATCCCGGAAGAGCCTCCGGTGACGATCGCGCTGAGCCCGACGAACCGGCCGCTCACGCCGCGCTCACCGTCTGCCGCGATGTGCCGAGACCGTCGATCTCAAGCTCGACGACGTCTCCAGTGCGCAAGTACACGTCGTCTGCCTGTCCGAGGGCGACGCCCGCGGGCGTTCCGGTGTTGATGAGATCCCCGGGATGCAACACCATGAACTGCGACAGGTACCAGATCACGTACTCGACCGAGAAGATCATGTCTGCCGTGCTCCCGTTCTGCCGTTGCTGTCCGTTGACGGACAGGCGGAGTCCTAGACGCTGCGGATCGGGGATCTCGTCGCGCGTGACCAGGTATGGGCCGAGCGGGTTGAACGTCTCGCAGCTCTTGCCCTTGTCCCACTGCCCGCCTCGTTCCAGCTGGAACTCCCGCTCCGAGACGTCGTGAGACACCGCGTAGCCGGCGACGGTCGCGAGAGCATCCGCGGGGCTGTCGAGATATCGAGCGGTCCGGCCGATGACGACGCCGAGCTCGACCTCCCAGTCCGTCTTGCGTGAGCGTCGGGGGATCAGGATGGTGTCGTAGGGGCCGACCACCGTGGACGGATCCTTCATGAAGACCACCGGCTCCGTCGGGATCGCCGCCCCGGTCTCTTCGGCATGGTCTCGATAGTTGAGACCGACGCAGACCACCTTGCCCGGTCGGGCGATGGGCGCCGCCATCGATGTTCCGAGCCCGGAAGCGACGGTGCGGAGGTCCCCGGCAATCATCGCTGCACGCGCGATGTCGATTCCTCCGCGTTCGTGGAACCCCCGGTCGATGTCTGTGGTGATGGGGGACAGGTCGTAGGTCACGTCCTGCTCGAAGAGCACGGGCAGAGGGCCAGTGGGGGTGTTCAGTCGTCCGAGTTTCATGAGTCCAGTCCGTGAATGTCGTAGAAGTGGGCGGCGGTGTCCGAGAAGACGGAAGTGAGTGAGGTTCCGCCTCGATCGCCGGCGGCTGAAGCGACGAGATCGAAGGCCTTGCGGTGGTCTTCGACGAGTTCGACGAGAGGCCAGTCGCTTCCGTACATCACCCGGTCCGCGCCGAACAGATCGAGCGCTGTGTCGACGAACGGACGCGCCGGATGACCTGCGCCAGGGGAGAGAGAGTCCGCGGGTCCCAGCAGACCGGAAGCCTTGGCGAACACCGTCGGTCGTGTCGCCGCGTCAGCGAGCGCCGATCTCCAGGCTGCGCGAGCCCTGGCGTCACCGGCCAGCGGCGGTTTGCCCAGATGGTCGATCACGATGCGCAGACCCGGATGGCGATCTGCGAGCGCTGGAACCTCGCAGAGTGCGGCGTGGTCCGCCGTGACGAAGTCCAGTGTCAGCCCGGCGTTCGCCAGCAGGTTCAGAGACTCGGTCTGCGCAGCACCAGCCAGCCATCCAGCAGCGCGTTCGTGGATGAGGTTTCGGACGCCCACGATGAGCGGATCGTTCGCGTACTCCTGGGCGAGCTCGGCCACGAGGTGGGGTTGGTCCAATGGGACCCAAGCGACGATTCCGACCACGCGGGGATCGAGCTCGGCCTGCGCCCGCATGACAGCGGTGTCGGCCGCGTTGTCTGCTGCCTGCACGAGAATGATGCGAGTCGCGGGCCGGATGCTGGGGAACTCATCGAGCAGAACCGTGCGATCGAGGGGGTGGACGGCGTCGGTGAGCCAGGAATAGCTCGCGCTGGAGAGATCCCAGACATGAACGTGAGCGTCGATGATCATGAGGTCACCCCGAGGTGTCGCCATGCTTCCGGGGAAATCGTCGAGTCGTAGTAGGTGACGGTGCCCTCAACCTGCTCGGCTGTGCGCATTCCAACCACCACCGAGGCGACGTTGGGCTGGAGGAGCGGGAACTGGACAGCGGCTTGTGGCAACGTCACCCCCACCTCGGAGCACGCGGCGGCTAGAGCTCGCGCACGGCGGAGGATCTCTGATGGAGCCTGTTGGTAGTCGTAGGTGGCGTCTGCCGGTACTTGTGGCTGGCTGAGGAGTCCTGAGTTGTAGACGCCGGCGGCGACGACGGCCACGCCGCGCTCGACCGCCGCGGCTAGCAATTCATCCTCCGCGGAGCGATCGAGCAGGGTGTAGCGACCAGCGACCATGACGACATCGACGTCGCGTTCGCGGACCAATCTCGCGAGCATCGGGGCCTGATTCATCCCTGCCCCGACCGCCCCGACCACGCCCTGGTCGCGCAGCTCGATCAAGGCGTCCAGCCCAGTGGTCGATGCGCTGTCCCAGTGGTCGTCCGGGTCGTGCAGATAGACGATGTCCAGTCGGTCCATATGCAGTCGCGAAAGGCTGCTCTCGATCGATCGGAGCACCCCGTCGCGGCTGAAGTCCCACTCCCGACGATGGGTTGCGGGCACAGCGAAGCCGTCCTCGAGGTCGAAGTCACCTGCTGCGGCGCGTTCCGGTGTTGGAACGAGGCGGCGTCCGACCTTGGTGGAGATGACGAACTGGTCTCGTGGGCGACTGCGGAGGTACTCGCCGAGTCGTTGTTCGGAGAGGCCGAGTCCGTAGTGCGGGGCGGTGTCGAAGTAGCGGATCCCGCTCTTCCAGGCGGTGTCGACAGCTTCCTTCGCCTCTTCGTCGGTCGTCGGACGGAACAGGTTGCCGAGCTGGGCGGCACCGAAACCAATCTCAGTGACGTTCAGTCCGCGGAGTTGTCTCGTACGCATGGGTTCTTCTCGCAGTAGGTAGGGAAACGCATATGGGGCGGGGAGCGCTGACGGTTCGGCTCGTCAGCCGGCGGGCAACGAAGATCAGTTGAGATGCCAGATTTCGGTGAAGAGCTCCCAGTTGTCAGCTGTGGAGTCCTCGCGCAGGGGGCGTTGGCAGGGAGCGGTGTAGGACCACCAATGTTGGGTGATCGGGTCCATCGCCATGCGACGTTGATCGGCCTCGTAGTCGGACCCGACGTACTCGTAGTAGCCGAGGATGTAGTCGTCCAGCGCGAAGATCGTGAAGTTCCGGATGCCGCTTGCGGACAGAGCGGTTTCGATTCGCGGCCAGACGCTGCGATGCAGCTCGATGTACTCGTCGCGTTTCGAGCCGACCAGGCGGGCAGCCATCCCGAAACGACGGACCGGCTGTTGTTGCTCGTCGGTCATTCCTTGGTCCCTCCGGCCGTCATCCCCGAGACGAGGAATCGCTGGGAGAACAGGAAGATCACGAGGACGGGCGCGACCGAGAGGATGGTCGCCAACGCGAGCACCGGCAGGCTGATGGTCACCGATGCAGCGCTGGTCGGGTTGAAGAGCGGAACGTTCGACAGCAGCTCGACGAGCCCGACCTGGATCGGCGACTTCCGTCCCGGAGCGGTGACGAACGGGAGGAAGTAGTTGTTCCAGTTCCCGACGAGGTTGAAGAAGCCGACGAGGGCGATCACCGGAGTCGCGAGAGGCATGGCGATCTGGGCGAACACTCGGAACTCGGTCGCACCGTCGATCCGAGCCGCATTGAGCAAATCCTTCGAGACGCTCGTCGTGAAGTAGATGTACGTCAGGTACACGCCGAACGGGAAGAACGAGAACGGCAGGATGACCGCCAGGGGATTGCCGATGAGCTTCAGCGCCGAGAGTTCCAGGAAGACCGGGAGGACCAACGCCGTGTTGGGAATGAGCATCACGATGAGCGTCACGACGAGCAACGTCCGCCGCAGGCGGAACTCGGTGAGCGCCAGCGCATAACCTGCCGGGATCGTCACGACGAGCGTGATCACGAGCGCAACGCCGCTGTACAGCACGGAATTGCCGAGCCAGGTCCAGATGATGCCGTTCTGGAACTCGGCGAGGCTCGCCCAGTTCGCCAACAGGACGTCGATCGATCCGATGCTGAACGGCGCGTTCTGAACGAGATCGCTGGCGGACTTGGTCGGGGCGAGGAGAAGCCAGATGATCGGTATCGCGAAGAAGAGGGCGAAGACGGTGAGGACGGCGACGACCGTGACCCGGCCGAGCCATCGGCCAGGAGATACGTACTCGCGACCGCCCGAGCGGTTCGCCTTCTGGCTTTCGCGCCCGGCGGAGCGGGCGGATCGGATTTCAGTCGCGTTCAAAGAGTCCTCCTCGGAAGACGAAGATCGCCGACAGCGCCGCCGCAACTGCAAGGAGCAGGAGCGAGATCGCCGCGGAACCGTTGAAGTCGCCCTGTCTGAAGGCGTACAGGTAGGCGAGTTGATTGAGTGAGTAGTCCGGAGGGACGACACCCTTGGATGCTTGGGAGAGGACGCGGGGTTCGACGAACAGTTGGGTGCCAGCGGCCAGCGACATCACCGCGGTGTACGAGATCCATTTCCGAAGAAGTGGGATCTGGATGTACCAGGCGGCCTTGACCGGCCCAGCGCCATCGATTCGTGCAGCTTCCATGACATCAGCGGAGATGTTGTTGAGTGCGCCGTACATGATCACGATCCACCCGCCGGCACCCGTCCAGAACGCGACGATGGTGAAGATGACCGGCAGGTTGTCGACGGAGACGGTCTGCACGAAATTCTCGAAGCCGAACGCGTTCAGGATGGCAGCCACCGGGCTCACGGAAGGGTCGAGCAGGAACAGCCAGAGCATCACACTCGACGCTCCTGCGAGGGCGCCCGGGATGTAGTAGACGAACCGGAGGCTGTTCGCCAGCCAGCGTCGCCCGATCGAATGGACGAGCAAGGCCAGCAAGACGACGAACACGAGAAGCGTCACCAGGTACACCACGAGGTAGACGGCCACGTGTGCCACCGCAGGGAGGAAGCGATAGTCGCCGAAGATCCGGGTGAAGTTCGAGATGCCGGCGAAGGCACCGTCGGTCGTGAAGGCGAGGAAGATCGTGTACAGCGTCGGCACGACGCCGAAGGCGATCAGCAGGAGGGCGTAGCCAGACGTGAAGACAGCTCCGATCCGGGCTTGCGAACGGTCTGGCCGGCGAGTGCGGGACACCCGCCGCCGCCCCTCGAGGGGGGAGCGGACGGCGGCGGGTGTCGGTGCTGGGAATGTGATGGGGTGTCCTTTGCTCGCGCAGGGGGACCTGCGATGAACGGTGGTTACTTGACGGTGTAGCCCTGGACCTGAGCCTGGTTCTCGTACTCGGCTTGCAGCGCCGGGACCAGCTCCTTGAGGGTCTTCCCTTCGGCGAGACCCGGGATCACGACCGAGGAGAACCCGGTTTCCGGGCTGAACGACGGGAAGCCCCAGCCGTCCCAGACGCTGTCCGCGGCACTGGTGATGGCGCCCTGGAAGTCGCCCGCGAAGTACCCGGAGGCCGCCTGAGCGCCCAGCCAGGCGTCAGCGGTGGAGCCGTAGGCGGGAAGACCGGTAGCGAGCTCTGCGGCCTTGTCGGAACTGCTCACGAACTCCAGGAAGGACGCGACTCCGTCGAGGTTCTTCGAGTGGCTCGAGCCGTACCAGATCCCACCACCGACGTTGCCGGTGACCTCGGCCTCACCCTCCCAGTGCAGGGGAGCAGCGGCGCCGACGGTGCCCGGCGCAGCGTTCAGGCTGTCGGGATTCTGGAAGAGAGCTCCAGCGAACCATGCCGGTCCCGGCGTCCCGAGCAGCTTGTCGCTGTACTTCGACACGAAGTCTGCCCCGAACACGCTGTCCTGGACGAGCGTGCCGTTCGCGAGCATGTGGTCGATGAGGTCCGTCACCTGCTCCGACTTCGGATCCGCGAAGTCGCTGGAGAACGTCTGGCCGTCGACCTGGAAGACCGGAGCTTCGCCACTCCAGTAGTAGGTGAAGGGCCCGGTGAAGGCGTCTCCGACGGACCCGAGGATGTAGCCGGGGTGTTCGGCTGCCACCTTGTCGCTGAGCTCCCGGTAGTCCTCCCAGGTGGTCGGGACCTCATACCCGAACTGGGTCATCAGTGGTTCGTTGTACCAGTACACGACCGGAGCGAGGTCGTTGCGGACGCCATAGACGTTCTCGTCGATCGTCATCGGGTCCAAGGCGCCGGGGGTGAACCCGTCGAGGAAGTCATCGGAGAGCAGCCCCTTGTTCAGCACTGCTGCGAAGGCCTGCACGCCGTTCTGCTCGACGCCCGCCCAGGCGGTGTCATTGGTCTGCGTGGAGAAGACGACATCGGGCCACCCTTCACCTGACTGGTCGAACAGGGCGATCTTCGTCTTGAACGAATCGCTGCCGCCGGCGCTGCCGTCGTAGGTCTCGATGGTCATCTTCACGTCGGGGTTCTCCGACTGGAACGCCTTGGCGATCGGCTCGCGGGCAGCGTCGACCAGAACGGTCAGACCCGCGTTGGGGTCCTGCTCTGCGGCGGGGAAACCGTACTTGTCCGACGTCGCACTCGGGCCGGCGGTGCAGGCGGTGAGCAGGGCGAGACCGACGGCAGCGGTGGCTGACAGGGACAGGGCGCGTGGAACGCGACGGGGGTGACGACGGTGCTGTGTGGACATCGTGGATCCATTTCGGGTCGGCTTCATTGGCGATGGGGTCCGAGTTCATCTCGGCCTGATAGACAGTTCATCATACATAGTATGTATTGCCAACCCCCAGTTCGAGGTTCCGCCTAAAGCCTGCCGCGCTCCGGGGTCGAGGGCTGGACTGAGGTGCCTATACGACGAGATTGCGGCCCATCACCGCCGGCGTGGGTGGTGCCCTATCGAGCGCGCAGACGTGCTGATGACGTCGTTAGCTGTCGGTGCGCTGGGCCGCGGTTCCATGCACGACGTTGTCGAAGGTGTCGCGGGAGTCGAGGACCTCAGCGATGTGCTGCTCCGCCCATTGGCCGAGAGCGGTCAGCGGTTCGCGCAGTGTCTGGCCGAGTGGCGTCAGGGTGTACTCGACGCGGGGTGGCATCTCGTCGTATGCGGTGCGAGTGAGGATGCCGTCGCGTTCCAGATCCCGAAGGGTGCCCGAGAGGACCTTGCCGCTGATCCCGCCGACCGTCTCGCGGAGCGTCCCGAATCGGAGGGGACCGTCGCTCAATGCGATGACGATCATCGCGGTCCACTTGTTGGCGATCCGGGCGAGCGAGGTGCGCGACGGGCATGTCGGCAGCATCACGTTCCAGACGGGTGCGTCGACAGGCGCATCAGAGTTCATCGCGAATACTCCTTAGTTACGTTGAGGTAACAGGTTACCGCCTGAAACTATGGTGCTACCACTCACCCTCACGAAGGAGACACACCATGATCGACCAGACCCCCGCAGCCGTCGCCGTCACCTACTTCGATGCCCTCGGCCGCGGTGACATTCCGACGGTGATGGCGCAGTTCGACCCCGAGGTGGTGTGGCACCAGCCCGGAGCGAACCAGTTCTCGGGTGATCACCGCGGCGTCGACGGTGTCGGTGCGCTCCTCGGCGGCATGATGGCCACGAGCGAAGGCACCTTCCAGCTAGCTGTGACCGGACCTGCGATGGTGAACGGCGAGCTCGTCGCAGTCCCCGTCCGGTTCACGGGGACCCGTGGCGACGTCGTCATGGACATGCCCGGTGTCGACCTCCTGACCGTCCGTAGCGGGCGCATCGTCGAGGTGAGCCTGTTCTCCGCGGACGGCCCGGCGGAGGACACGTTCTGGGGGCCTGCTGAGAGCTGAGGTTCGGATGCCGGACGGGCGATTGCCCGCCTAGATCTCGCTCGTCACGACGAGCCGGAAGGTCATCGAGACGGTTGCATTCATGAGAATGCCCGGGAACGTGTACTGATGGTGCGCATGAACATTGGCCGCGTGTATGCGTCGAGGACGTTCTTCGGCCCCGTGTAGTGGGCCCGCCCTGCGGCGCCTTCGGACAGGTCAGTCGAGCCAGATGTCCGAAGGCGCCGCTCTTCGAGCGGGGGCAGCGCCGGTGTATCGACGAACGCCGGCCGGGTCGCGGCGGGGCTCGTCGGTCAGACCGTCGGTGCTGTGAGCTCGACTACGAGCGGTGCGAGGAACTCGCGGGAGAGATCGGTGAGCTCAGCGCCGGCCCGCTCCGGGGTGCCGGTGTCGAAGGGCGGTTCCGGGGTGTGTTCGGCTCCCAGGACGGCGAACTTCGCCAGCTCTTCGCCGGACAGGTAGGAGACGAGGCGGATGCCGAGGTCCATACCCGCGGTGACTCCGGCCGCGGTCAGCCGGTTGCCGTCTTCGACGACGCGTTCGTCGACCTCTATCGCGCCGTAGCCTCCGAGGAGGTGGCGGACGGACCAGTGCGAGGTGGCTCGGCGACCGTCGAGCAGCCCGGCGGCAGCGAGAGCGATGGAGCCGGAGCACACGCTGGTCACGTATTCCGCGTTTCGACCGATGCGCTCGAGGTTCGCCATGGCGCGGGTGTCGCGGAGGAGGATGCCGGTATCGCCGCCCGGGACGAGGATGACGGCGGGTGCATCGGTCACCTGGTCGAGCGTGAGCGCAGGTGCGAGGGTCGGCCCGCTCCCACTCGGCACGGGTTCAAGGGTGGTTGCGGTGGTCACGAACTGCACCGTCGCACCGGTTCCCGCGAGGAAGTGGAACGGGCCCACGACGTCGAGGAGTTCGAAACCCGGGTGCAGGACGATGAGGATCGTCTTGTCCGTCGCAAAGCTGACTCCGGGTCGTGCGGCGAGCGTGTGATGGGCGGCGATGGAGCGGTCGACCGCCTGCTGCTTGGTGGGATCATCGCCGATCACCGTGAAAAGGGTGCTGGCGGAAGGGTCGTGCCCCACCCTGTGACCCGGGAGGGCGGTGGTCTCGAGGGGCTGGTCGTCGTCATGCATGCAGATACTCCTGTGCCTGGTTGTCGGTTGTCGGTGTCGTGTCTGTCGGACCGGTTCGATCAGCTGTCGGCGAAGACGAGCTGCATGCGCCCGGTGAGTGGGTTGACGAGGGTCTCGGCTCGGACGCCGAACACCCGGTCGAGTAGATGCGGGGTGAACACTGCAGCCGGGGTTCCGGAGGCGACGACACGGCCGTGCTCGAGCATGACGATCTCATCGCAGTAGGAGGCGGCGAGATTCAGTTCGTGCAGTGTGACGAGCGTGGTGATCTGGAGGTCGCGCACCAGTGCGAGCAACTGCAACTGATGACGGATGTCGAGGTGGTTCGTGGGCTCGTCGAGCACGAGGATCTGCGGTTCCTGCGCCAGTGCACGGGCGAGCTGCACGCGCTGCCGTTCGCCGCCGGACAGCGTGCTGACATCACGGTCCGCGAACTCCGCGACGCCCGCGGTCACCATGGCTCGCTCCACGACCTGCCGGTCCTCAGCACTGTCGGTGGCGAGGAGTCGTCCGTGTGGCAGGCGTCCGGTCGCGACGCAGTCGGCCACGGTGAGTTCGAGGTCTGCTGGGCTGTCCTGGACGACTGCGGCGATCACCCGCGCTGCCTGGCGGGCCGGCATTGTCCAGACGTCGCGGTCGTCGGCCAGAACCTGTCCCTCGGACGGACGCAGCATCCGATAGACCGTCCGGAGGAGTGTCGACTTCCCGCTGCCGTTCGGCCCGACGAGCCCGACGACGTTCGAACGCGCCCGTAAGGCGACATCCTCGATGATCCGTCGGCCGGCGATGTCCACGCTGACGCCCTGGACTTCCAGTGACCTGCCTTCGGCCGCGTTCATCGCTGGTTCCGACCGGATCGCCGCAGCAGCCACAGGAAGAACGGTGCACCGACGACGGCGGTGAGCAGCCCGACAGGGACCTCGGTCGGCGCGAGGAGCAGTCGCGCTCCGATGTCCACGACGACCAGCAACAGTCCGCCGGCCAGTGCGGACGCGGGAAGCACCCAGCGATGGTCGGACCCGATCGCCATGCGGACGGCATGCGGCACCACGAGGCCCACGAAACCGATCGACCCGCTCACCGCGACGACGACACCGACGAGCAGTGAGGTGATGATGAACAGCATCAGCCGCATCCGGCCGACGTCCACGCCGAGGCTGGCTGCTGTCTCGTCGCCGGTGAGGAAGGCGTTCAAGATCGGAGCGAGGAGGACGAGCAGGATCGTCGCGACGATCAGGACGAGAGTCGGGACGCCGAGGTCGCTCCAGGTGGCCGCGGCGAGGCTGCCTGCGAGCCAGGACAGGACTTGTCCGACGCCTTGGCTGGCCCCGCTGGATCGGAGGACGAGATAACTCGTGATCGAACTGAGGAGATACGACATCGCCACTCCGGCGAGCACCAGACGGTTCGGCGTCACCCGCCCACCCTGCTGCGCGAGAGCGAAGACGAGAACCGTGGTGATCAAGGCCCCGACGAAGGCCGCGACGGGAGTCGACACGGCGGCGAACAGTCCGCTCGTGAGCGTCAACGCGGCGACCGCGGCCACGGAGGCGCCTGAGGAGACACCGAAGACGAACGGGTCCGCCAACGGATTGCGCACGACGGCCTGGAGCACGGCACCGGCGACTGCAAGCGCCGCACCGACGACGAACCCGAGCAATGCTCGGGGAAGGCGGAACTCCCACACGATCTGGTCGTCGAGCCCGGCGACCGGGCCACCGCCCCAGGGGAGCAGGCGCGCTCCGATCACTTCGACGACCCGCCCCGTTGCGATGCCCACGCTCCCCACGGCGACAGAGAGCACCACCGCGACGATGCAGGCGACGAGGAGGATGGCGATCACCGGTTGCGGGTGCCGCCGGGCTCGGGTGTGTGTCCGTGCTGGTGCGGGAGCTGCTGTCACGAGGAGGGAACCGGAAGATCCAGATCGGGGTGGAGGGCGTTGGCGATCTTCGTCAGACCCACCATGACCGAGATCGACGAGTCGGTCTCCTGCGTCGGCACCTCACTGATCCGACCGTTCTTCACCGCGGGGAGGTCGGGGAAGTTCTCCTCGAGGAACGCCTTCTGCGTCGCGAAGCCCTGGCCCGGGAACGTGCCGACGAGGATGACGTCGGCGTCCGAGGCGGCGAACTCCTCTTTACTGACGTAGACGGAGTCAGAGGAGAAGACGTTCTTGCCGCCGGCGGTGCTGATCAGGTCATCGTAGATACCGCCCGCCAGGACGATCACGGGGCCGGATCCGCCGTTGAAGTACGCGGTCTTCACCGTCGGCTTGCCCTGGACGGCCTTGACGACCTCCTCCTTCTCGGCATCGAGCCGAGCGATAACTTCATCGGCCTTCGCCGAGACGTTGAAGATCGTGCCGTAGTCGCGGAGCGTCTTGGACACGGAGTCGATGTTCCAGATCTTCGTGCTCTGTGAATCGGTCGCCCCACAGAGGTTGGCGCCGTAGACGGTCGCCCCGGCCTGCTCGAGCTGCTCGACCGACGCGTATCCCTGTGAGGCGTCGAACGCGAACCCTTCCAGCACCTGCCCGGTGACGAAGTCCGGCTTCTCGCTCAACAGAACCTCTTTCGACGGGAACCCCATCATGCTCCCGATGGTCTGCAACCCATCCGCCGCCTTCGCGACCGAGTCCGGGTAGGGGGCGTAGTCCGCCTGGACCGCGACGATCTTGTCCCGGAGTCCGAGCGCAAGGAGTGCTTCGGTATTGGACTGCCACAGGCTCACCACACGGTCCGGCGCAGAGTCGACGGTGATGGTCCGGCCGCAGTTCTCCAACGACACCGGATACCCGTTCGCGGCAGTGGCGCTCGTGGGCGCAGTCGAACCCGGTGCGCCGCTCCCGGCGCAAGCGGTGGCGACCAGGAGAAAGACCGAGGCAGCCCCTGTCGAGGAGATGATTCGTCGGGCAGGGGGTCGCATGGGGCTCCTTCACTAGCGCGGATACGCAGTTCTACGTCATGTAGAAGAATAGCTCGTTTCGCGAGAAGACGAGCCGCACGTTGGTCCGACGGGCTCCTGTGAGCGAGCTATTGCGCTGGACCAGGCGCTCGCCGATGGCAGGATCGATAACCGCGTGGCGGCTCATGCTGGTTCTCTTTCGATCGGAACGGGGGTCGGAGTGGTTAGCCGCGCCGAGCCTGAAACCATGGACCGCGCTTAGGCCTCGAGGTCGGTGATGATGTCCTTCACCGTCTCGATGTACGACGTGATGTCGTCGTCGGTCATCGCCAGCGACAGCGAGAACTCACCGCGAGCGACGGGGAAGAAGCCCCGATTCGCGAGTTCGAGCGAGAAGGTCTGTGTCTTCTCGGCGTCGACGTTGCGCCAGTGATCCCGTTGGGTCTCCACGGTCATTCCCGCCTCGAGGCAGTACGCGTAGGCGAGTGATGAGTAGCCGCTCCCAAAGATCGTGAACGGACTCCGCCGCGCCGCGGTCCACTCACCGACCTCGGACAGGACGCGCCCGGCCATCGTGTTGAGCCGGTCGTACGCCGCTTCGTCGAGTGCGGTCATACACGCGATGCCCGCGATCAGGGCGAGCCGGTGCCCGTGGTGAGTCCCGGAAATCGGCACCCTGCCATCGGCGAGCAGGCCCATGACGTCTGCGCGGCCGCCGATCGCGCCAAGCGGTAGCCCGCCCCCGATGATCTTTCCCATCACGGTGATGTCCGCATCGATGCCGTATGTGTTTTGCATGCCGTGGAACGAGGCCCGCAGGGTCATCGTCTCGTCGATGACGAGCAGGATGCGGAGTTCAGCGGTGACCCGACGCAGCATCTGGACGAACCCCTTTCGCAGCACGACGTGGCCGCCCGCGCCGCTTTCGAGTTCGACGATCACACAGGCGAGGTCGTCGGCGTGCTCGCGGAGGATGCGTTCTGTGCCTGCTTCGTCGTTCTGCGTGAGCATCACCACGTGCTCGACGACCGCGTCAGGGATGCCCTCACTGTCGGCGACCGGACGGGGGTTGCTGTCTGACCCGTATTCCTCGCCACCGTGCGGGTGGGCGGACACACTGACCGGGTCGGTGAAGCCGTGGTAGCCCCCCTCGAACTTCGCGATCAGGGTTCTTCCCGTGAACGCGCGTGCAACGCGAATCGCACTCATCACGGACTCTGACGCCGAACACGAGAACTGCACCATGTCGATCGAGGCGACGCGGTCGATGAGAATCCGCGCCAGTGCCGCCTCCTCCGCGACCGGGTTGCCGAACGACGTACCCGAAGGAATGGCCGCGATGAGCGCCTCGCTGATCGCCTGGTTGCCGTGACCGAGGATGTTGACCGTGAAGTTGTTGTTCAGGTCCAGGAGCCGGTGTCCGTCGACCGTGTCGATGTACGCACCGTCACCGCCCTCGACGAACACGGCGTGGGGGCCGAAGTTGAAAGACGTGCGGCTGTAGCCGCCGGGGATCACCTCCCGTCCCTCCGTGGTGAGCTGGGCAGATGTGGCGAACCTCTCGCTGAAGCGACGAGTGGCGGATTCGAGCGTGAGCATTGTGGTCTCCTTGGTCGGTCTCGGTGAAAGGTTCGTGGGTAGCAGGGTCAGGGGGTGGTGCGACGGCGGGCAGGGAAGGTGAGTCCGTGACCGAACGCGAAGAGCGGGTCAGCGGTGTCGAAGGGCACGTCGGAACGAGATGCCACGACCGCCTCCATGCTGGAAGGGATGTCGAAGGGAAGTCGACCCCTGGGAGCGTCAAGTCCGGTGAGGACGTCGAGGAGCGCGGAGGGATCGGCGCCGAAGTTCGCGATGACGGCAGCTGCCGACTCGACGATCGGACCGAGAATCGCAGGCCGGTCAAGGAAGACGTCGACGATGGTCGGCACTTCGGTTGCAACTCGATCGATGTGATCGATCAGGTCCGCGGAGAATTCGAGGGATCCGGCATGGAAGTAGTTTTCGAACGATGTCGAGCGCTTCTCGAACGGGGCGTGAATGCGCAGGATAGCGACGTCTGCTGCGGAGGGGTCATCGACCACGGTCCCGTACTGGGACGCTACAGCCGCGTTGATTCCTTCCACGTACAGCCGGAGTCCGGGCGCCAGGGGAAGGATCCCGTCGCCGGCCGACTCGCGGTTGGTGAGCAGTGTCAACGATGCGCGTTGTGCCCGGAGGCCTGCTTCCCGGAACTCGGGTGCTCCGACGATGCGGGCTGCGCGAGTCTCGTCCACGTACGGGTTGTCGAATAGTCCGAGGGTGAACTTCTCGCGCAGCAGTCGGCGGGCCGATTCGTCGAGTCGTTCCTCGGTAATCTCGCCCTGTTCGACCAGGTACACGAGCCCGTCGGGAGCGGCTTCGCCGCCAAGCTGGTCGACGCCGGCATCGATGGCCTTCCGCATCCGCTCGCGCGGTGTCAGATGCTCGACACCCCACGCCCGAGCAGGGAACGGCTCGCCGTCGACGACGGCATCGGTGAGCAGTCCCCAGTCGGTGCAGACGATGCCATCGAACCCGAGCTGCTCGCGCAGGAGCGTTGTGATGACCGACTTGTTGAAGCCGAAGCCGACTTCCTCGAACTCGGTCCCCACCGGCATGCCGTAGTACGGCATCATCTGCGTGGTTCCCGCTGCGATTGCGGCGATGAACGGCTTGAGATGGTGATCGAACATGCCCCCGGGGTAGACCTGCTCACGGCCGTAAGCGAAGTGGGGATCCTCACCGTCCTTCTGTGGCCCGCCGCCGGGGAAGTGCTTGGTCATCGTGGCAACGGAGGCGGGCCCAAGCTCCGCTCCCTGGAAGCCGCGGATGTATGCGGTCACGAGCCTGCTGGTCAGCTCGGCATCTTCACCGAACGTGTCCAGTTGCCGTGCCCACCTCGGTTCCGTCGCAAGGTCGACCTGCGGATGCAAGGCCACGCGGATACCGACGGCCGTGTACTCCTGGCGGGCGGTGTATGCGAATTGCTCGACGAGGTCCTCGTCCTGCGTCGCGGCCAGACCGAGCGCCTCCGGCCAGACCGAGAACGATCCGGCGAGAAGGCCGGCCAGGGGGTTGTCGCTGTAGGAGTTCCGCGGATCGGTGGAGATGGTCACCGGGATTCCAAGCCGGGTTTCCGCTGCCAATCGTTGGATGTTGTTGTTCCAGGTCGCCATCGCCTCCGGGGTGCCGCCGGTGAGGAGGTTGAAGTGGTTCATGTGGCGGCCGACCACGTACTCGCTGTTGGAAGGGAGATCGAACTCCCTGTCGCCCGTCGAGAGCTCCCCGTCAGGACCCATCGTGATCATCGTGTGGAAGAACAGTCCAGCCTTCTCCTCGAGCGTCATCTGTCTCAGGAGGATCTCGACGCGCTCCGAGACGCTCCGGCCGGTGTCGAAGTAGCTCTTGTCGACTTCGGTCCCCTCTTGGCTGGTGGGTTCCTGCATCACTTGGTTCCTTTCACGCGGTAGACGACGAGTGCGCCAGCGAGTGCCGCTGCGGCACCCACCAGGTAGAACAGCGAGTACCCGCCGATCGCGGTGGAGGCGCCCAGTGCGATGACCGCCGGG
Organism: Plantibacter sp. CFBP 13570; assembly: GCF_014841395.1. Classification (NCBI taxonomy): domain Bacteria; kingdom Bacillati; phylum Actinomycetota; class Actinomycetes; order Micrococcales; family Microbacteriaceae; genus Plantibacter; species Plantibacter sp. CFBP 13570. The sequence continues at coordinate 87,318 of NZ_JACYTW010000010.1, forward strand.
GCAATGGCCGGCGCAATGGACTGCGGCAGTGCGTTGGCGATGTTGATCACGCCGAGATCCTTTGCCGTGTCCTCGACATCGGGCAGCACCTGGGTGGCCAACGCGAGGGAGACTGACAGGAACGAGCCGATGCCGAATCCGATCAGGCCCTGCCCGAGGATGACGATGCTCACATCGGGTGCGAAGGCGAGAACCACGAGCCCCCCGACCATGATGAGGCCGGCGGCGAGGACGAACGGTTTCCGGCGGTTCAACCGGTCCGACAGGTAGCCCGCGAGCGGACCAGAGATCGCCTGCGCTCCGACTGCGGCGAGGTTGGCGATGAGGATGACCGTGATCGCTTCGTTCTCGGTCTGGCCGAACTTGTCGGTCAGGTAGAGCGGTAGGAATGTCGCGACGCCGGCGTATCCGAACATCACGAGGAAGGTGGTAAGCCATGTCCAGCCGAAGTCTGGGTTCTTGCGTGGGTTGAACGCGAAGGAGCCGATGAATTCCTTGAAGCCGTACCGCTCGGCGGGACGAACCAGACGCACGCTGTCCTGCAGCAGTAGGGCGAAGAGGATCGTGAAGAGCAGTCCGACCGCGCCGGGCACGGCGAAGCGAGTGAGATCGGAATCGAGGAAGTTGACCGCGAACGTTCCACCGAGAATCCCGAGCGATGTCGTGATGCCGATGATCCCGGATGCAAGCCCGCGCCGCCAGACAGGGACCTTGTCAGCGATGGTGGCATTGAGCGCGGAAAGCGCACCGTTGAGGGACGCCTGAACAAGGCACCAGCCGGCAAGCACCACCCACACGTTGGGCGCGAGGCCGATTACAACGAGAGCACCGAACCCGATTGCGGTTCCACCGATCAACCATGGGCGGCGCATCCCGAACCGGGACGTGGTGCGATCTGAGAGCCGCCCAACCAGCGGGTTGAAGATGATCGCGAACAGGCTCCCGACGCCCATCACCAGACTGAGCGCGCCGAGAGACTCCTCGCGACTCGACGTGATGTGCTCCAGCTTGAACGCCAGCGAGACGAACACCGGCGTAAGGACAGCCAGGTAGATGCCGAAGTTCGCCAGACCCAGCGTGGGTAAGTAGGCGGCGGATGTCGGGCCGACGGGTGTGGATCGGGTAGGGGATGGAGTGGACTTCTCTGTCACGACGGGCTCCTCAGGATGGCCAGATGGAAGTTATGGCTCTCAATGTAACTGAATCTCGTTGCTTATGTAACTCAAAGTAGCCCCGAGTGTAACTTTTGGGTTTCGACCTCATGACAAACTGGTGCATGTGAGTAGTACGCAGGTGTCCCGAGCCGATGCTGCTTGGCGAACACGACAGAGCATCGTGCGCGAATCACGCCGCGCCTTCGCGGAGGACGATCTGCTGGCAGTGACGGTTCAGGACATCGCAGACCGGGCCGGAATCTCGCGTCCCGGTCTCCTGAAGCACTTCGCGTCGAAAGAGGCGCTGCTCGACGCCGTCGCGCAGGAATTCGATGACGAGACCGGTCAAGTCATGGGCTCCAGCCCTCTCACGGTTGAGGTGGCGGCCCGGCTATCACGCAGCGTGGACGGATACGCCGCTCTGTCAGCGATCCTCCTCTCGCGTGCCATGACCGGGGGTAGCGATCAGGCCGCCTCGCATTCCCATCACCGACGACTGCTGACGGATGAGTCCAAGCCCATATCTGACGGGGTGCGCACTCGGGTGGCGGTGTGGGAGGGGCTGCTCGTCATCAGCCGGTATCTCCCGGAGCTGAATCCTCCCGGGCTGTTTGCACGTGACACAGCGAGCGGGGATGGGGGCGGTTCTGTACCCGCCCTTCGCCCGCGGCCCCTGGCGATCGACACCGTCTTGACTGAACGCAGCGGATACGAGCCGGGGCATAGGCGCCGGGCGCGGATCGTGGCCGATGCCACGACAGTGTTCGCCGAAAACGGATTCGGGGCCACCACCATGAGAGAGATCTCCGAGCGGGTGAACGTCGCGCCCTCCACCTTGCGACACCACTTCCCCAGCAAGACCGACCTGTTCGCCGAAGTCATGCGACAACGCGACAACGACATGGTCACGAGGCGAGCAGGTGCGGTACTCGATCCGACGGAGGAACTACTCGCCGTCGGGGTGGAGGCCGCACGAGACGCAGGAGCGGAAAGCGGGCTGATCGGTCTCTATGCCGTCTTGTCCACCGAGGCCGTGTCGCTCGAACATCCCGTCCATGGGTACTTCCGGGAACGATTCGTCCGGACGATCGCTTACTTCGAGAACCTCTTTGCTCGCGCGGCCTCGGACCAGAGTCTGAACCTGGATGCACGGTTCGAAGCGACACGGCTGATCGCACTGTGGGACGGTCTGCAGTACCAGTCGATACTTGAAATCGGGTTCGATAGCGCCTCCGACTTGCCCCGGATTCTCAACGCCCACGTCGCGGAGGTACTCCAGCACCAGTGAACCCCGTGCGCTTCCACCAGAACCCAGCCGATTGAACGCGTGGTGGCGGGCCATGACGCTCAAGAGAGATGACGCCGATCGTTCAACTGCCCCCACCTGCGCTTGCCGCCGCGCACGACTCCCGCTGTAAGCCCATTGCTGCACTTGCTCGACAGCCATAGGCCACTCTCGATGTATGCGAGATGCTCGAGGGACCGCACCGGTGCAATGAGCTGCAAGTTCAGCGCACCCCCGACACCCACGTTGTTGGGGGGTGAACAAAGCTAGGACCGCGGCTCCGAGTAGAATGCCTGCGCCGACGATTAGGGCGGTCCTGTTCCCGTCTACGAGCACATGTGCGCCTGTGCCACCGCTAACCGACGTGATGCTGTCGGCGACGCCGGCGAGGATTGCGAGGCCGAAGGCCATACCAATCTATTGGGCGGTGTTCAGTAGCGCTGACGCCATGCCAGCTCGATCAGGTGCGACTCCGTAGACGGCAGCCTGCATGAGCGAGGTCGTTCCCAGCCCGACGCCGAGCGCTACGAGAAGTATCGCGGAAGCCTTCAGCGTCCAGGAGCCGCCTGCGACGGCAATCGTCGAGAACCAGAAAACGCCGATCGCGCAAGACTGCATCGAGGGCGGCGACGTAGCGGGGCCGCTCCTCAGCAGTAGCTTCGGCGCTATGCCTGCGCCCACGACGATGCCGATAGCGAAAGGCAACCATGACAGCCTGATCCGGAGAGGACTGAATCCTGCAAACCGTTGCATATCCAGGGTGATGATGCAGAGGTGGGGCCGGTCGCTGTTAACGTGAGACCTCTCAGCCCTGCGGCGAGTGCGCGCCGCAAACGAACGTTTCTGCCTCGTCACGCAAGGGGTGCTCGGGAACGCTTCCGAAGGCGGTAGGTCGGAACTCGGTTGTGGCGGACACATTTGGGGCCGACAGTGCACTTGACGTAACGGGCCTGTCGTGTGCGCTAATGGGCTGAGCCAAGTAGGCGAGTTAGAGCGACCTCAGGGATGGGAATGAACATCTTCGATACATTCGTCGTCCCGAGGGGCGCGGATGGAGAGCGGGGCGCTGATCTTATGGAGAAGACCGGATCCGCGCTGCGCGAGCTCGCGACGGCGGCACTGGATGTTCACGATGCGGCGCACGTGCTGGAGATCGGATTCGGGCCAGGAATGGGTTTGGAAGCGCTGCTCGCTCTCGTGCCCAGAGGACAGGTCACCGGTCTCGATCCTTCGCTGCTGATGCACCGTCGCGCGCGATCCAGGAATGATGACGCTGTTCGCAGCGGGCGTCTCGAACTCGTTGTCGGTGAGGCGAACCAGATGCCCTTCGCCACGGGACGTTTCAATGCTGTCCTGGCCATAGACAACGTCCACTTTTGGGCGGATCGACCTGCTGCGCTCCAACAGATCCGACGCGTCATCGACGGCGCTCCTGCCTCGCTAGTGCTGGCCCTCAGCCCGCAATCGGGCGGTTCGGCTCGAGCAGTGACTCGCGACCTCGCCCGAGCCTCGTTCGAGGTCGACTACCAGAACGAGTCCCTCAACGGTTTCCTCATCCGTGCCACAGCGACGTAGTCCTTGGCACTGGGCGCCACCCTCCCAGACGAGGCGTGTCAGGAGAAACACAACATGGCGCCGACCCGGAGGTCGGCGCCACCGCTTGCACTGGGCGCTAGACCTCCAAGTCGCGGAGCCGTTGCTCGACGGAACGGGTTGTATCGCGACGTAGATTCTGCGCGGGCCGTAACTCGTCGATCCGCTCACCGCGCATCGACCATCATGCGTGGTGTGACCCGACGACGGGTTCGACGCCGACGGCTCCGAAGGAGACCGACAGTGACAACCAGAACCAAACCGGCGATTCCCATACCTGAACGGACGGGAAGTAACTGGCCGCCGGTTCCTTTTCCGTGGGCACTGATTCGGCTGTCGTGTGACTGCTCCCAGCGGCTTGTGCTGCATACGGGTGACCCCAGCGGATTGCGCAAGTATCAGCGCTCTCGGCGCCTGAGTTACTCACAGGTGACGGTCGGATCAGCGGACCGATTTTCGGTCCTGAACCAGCCGTGGAAGGAGCCGCACGAACACGACCATGCCGACCAGCTCGACGAGCGTCTGCGTGACGACTACCACGGGCGCGAGCGCGAGTGACGCGGGTAGCGCGAGCGCGAGTGGGAGGACGACGAGGCTGTTGCGGGTGGCACCACTGAACACCAGGGCACGGGTTGCCGGCACGTCGAGGCGGAACAGGCGCCCGGCACCCGTGCCGACGAACGCCATGACGACGAGGAACGCCGCATACAGCGGCACGAGCACGAGCAACTGCAGGGCCGCGGTGCTCACCGCTCCCGCCTGCGAGGCTACGACGGTGAACAGCGTGGCGACCATCAGCGGCACCATGAGCGCCAGCATGGTGCGTTCGATCCCGCGCCCGATCCGGTGCCGCTTGGCGAGCCGCTGGGTCGCCGCGGCCGCGGTCAGTGGCAGCACGATGAGCAGCAGGAATGCGCGCACGAACGGGCCGAGCTCGACGGCCGCGACACCGCTGGGACCGATGAACAGCAGCAGGTAGACGGGCAGCAAGAGGATCTGCGTGAGCATCAGCAATGGAGCCGCCGCGAGCAGACGCTCCGCGGCTCCTCCCGCGAGGCCGGCGAACACGATCACGTAGTCGATGCACGGCGTCAGCAGCACCAACAGCACCCCGAATAGCAGCGCCGGTTGATCCGCGACGAACCGCGACAGCCCGTAGGCGACGAGCGGCACGATGACGAAGTTCACGACCCCGACCGCGCTGAGGAATCGGACGTCGCGGAGCGCGCGGCCGATCGCGGCGAACGGGACCCCGAGGAACGTCGCGAACAGCAGCAGCGCGAGCACCGGCTCGATCGCCACTTCCAGATGGTGCGCGCCGGGCAACAGCAGGCCGAGGACGCCGCCAGCAGCGATCGCCGCGAGATAGAGGACGATCTGGTGACGTTCCAGCCACGGCACGAGCGCCGTCACGAGCTGAGATCGAGCATTGAGGGGCACGAGGCTCAACCGTAAACGTTCCAGCCGCTGGAAGGTCAATCCGTGGTCCCGGCCGTAGGATCGGCGCATGCGCATCTCAGAGGTCAGCAAGCGCACCGGCGTCGCACCGACCGCCTTGCGCTACTACGAGAGCATCGGCCTCATCATCCCCGGCCGCACCCGCAACGGCTACCGCGACTATGACGCCGCCGTGCTCGGGCGGCTCGACCTCATCGAAGCGAGCAAAGAACTCGGCCTGCCACTCGCTGACATCGGTCGGCATCTCCGGTCGCTGGAGGACGACTCCTGCACCGACGTTCGCGACCAGCTCCGCCCGCTCCTGGCGGAACGGGTGCGCCAGATCGACGAGAAACGCGCCCGCCTCGATGAGCTGCGCGCCCGCCTCGAGCAGGCCGATGTGGGGCTGGCGAACTGTCCAGATCGAGCCGAACACTGCTCGACGGAATGCGTTTTTCAACCGTCTGAACGCATGGCCCGGGGCGAGAATTCCGGCAGGTTCTCGACGCCCGATTGACGTGAGTCGCTAGTAGTTGACCTAGTGTCGACATCCTGGGGAGTGTCGATCTTGCCCGTCGCGCAGAGCGGGCCGCTCTAGAGCTCCAGACCCCCGCCAGACCCGGGCTGGCGCAGCGGGTGAGCGTCGCGGTGGGTATCGTCTGAGCGCGGTCGGAGGACTCTGCTTGAGAACTTCCGAGCTAACTCGGTTAGGCGTCCCCTCGAATCCTGCGGCTGCACGTCTTCGGAGCGCTCGGGCAGACCCAACTCCAGTGCCTGTTGGCGATTGGCGCGGAGGTCCCGAAGGTACCCCGCGGCCGGGTCCTCGTCCGGAGTCCAGTCGATAAGACGGGGAGGCTCTCGCCAGCTAGAAGCGGAGGTCGACGGCGCGGTTTGTGGGCTCGCAGGCACGGTCTCTACCGCAGCTTGGTGAACCTCGTCTAACGGGAGGTACAGGTCCGGGCGCCAAAGCGGCCCGCCGGTCTGCGAAAGGACTCGGTCGACGCTCTCGAGCTGTTCGTCGATCCCTGCATCTCGACCGAGCCACTTGCCTGCCAAGGCATAGTACGTCTCTAGCCAGGAGTCAGGGTCTCGGTGGATGTCGTAGTCCGATGCCCCGGTGAAACGGAGGAGCAGGTCCATCTGAGTCTCAACGATCCTCAGTTGGATATCCTCCTCCATCCGAGGGCCGTCGCCGTGAATGTCCTCGTAGTCGTCGCGCACGTCGTCATAGTCCGGCTGTGGCTTGCGGAATCGTAACCCGTGGCGATACATCGCCACCCATTCGTTCTGGTCCTGGCTCAGGTCCGACGAGGGGCCAGTCTGTTCCTCGCTCATCCTGCGATCCCCTCGCTCAAGGCGGTCCGGCTGGCTCGGCGCCGCACGACACGACGAACGACGAAGGGCGAGGCACCGAGGAGCGTTGTGGCGGCAGCGCCGGCGGCGAGCGTGGCGCCGTCGAAGCCGGTGCTCGCGAGCTTCTGTCCGGGGCGGTCGATGAAGAGCGTCTGCTCACCCTCCTGCCCACAGACACCCTCGCTGAGGAGCACCTGCTTCGTGTCATCGGCATACGTGCGCTCGATCCAGTTGACCCCGGTGCCCATGTCGCGGGTGGCGGTGAAGGTCGGCCCGGGGATATCCGTGCGGCCGTCGATCATGATCGGTGCCGATTCCGTCAGGTATTCGGTCGTGGCGTCGCAGACGGGCTGACCGTCGGCGATGCGATAGGCGGTGAAGGTCTGCACGGCGGTATCGGGGTAGAGGGCGACGTCTTCATGGTGGGCGGTGTCGCCGTACTGCTCTCCCTCCATCACCGACGGCACAGCCTTCGTCGTGACGCGGGGGATGACCGTCGTCTCGTCGGGCAACCCGAACGCGTCGTGCCAGGATCCCTGCAGGACGGACTTCGTCCTGTCGGACTGCTTGTCGAGGTCGAGTGACCAGACTGCGGTGATCGGGCCGTCGGCTTCGTCAGTTCGGGGGAAGCTTGCCTTCATGACGTCGCCGACCTCGTCACAGGTGGCGATGGCCGTGCCGAGCGCCGGCCGACCTTCTGGGACGTCGGGGAGGCCGTCCTCGCCGGGGAGCTTGGCGTAGATTGCGACGTCCCAGATGACTTCGACGCCTTCGCCGTCCCGGTTGCGCCGCCAGGCGGTGCTGGTGCTGTCGGGGGAGAGGTCGCAGGTTGCGTGGTCGATGATGGTGCCGCCGACGGGGACGAGGGTCTGCTGCATCTCGCTCGTCACGATCGGCTGGAAGATGGTCGAGGCGGTGGTGCTGGCTTCGGAGGTGAACGGGATGGGGGAGCGGTTCTCGCTGCCGCGGGCGAGGCGCTGCTGGCCGGGCGTCTCGTACGCTCTCGAAGTCGAACTCGGGCCGGATGAACTCTGCCTCGGTGATCAAGTACTCTCGAGGACCCATCGGCCCCTTCTCTGCGGGCTCAGACACTGGTGGGGCCGTTGGCCGCTGCTGCAGATGACGGCAGGAATTCAGAGCCTCTTAGCCCAAGGGCGGCGCCGATCCGGTCGAGTTCGGCCACGGTGAAGTCGAGCTGACCGTCGAGCTTCAGTCGGAGCTGTTCTGGCGGCATCCCGACTGCGTTCGCAAGTTGGGTATCCGTCTGGCCATGGTTGAGCAATGCGTGTTGGATGCGTTGAGCGATCTGCTGGGAGAGGGGGATGGTGTCCATTTGGTCACCATAGGAATCATTCGGTCGGCTTGTCAAATATTAGATTTGTGTGAACGAGTGTTTGTTTGCTACGGTGGCCGGATGGACACCGCCCTCGATTTCAACGACGCGGTAGCTGCTGAACTCCGCCGCCAACGCACGGCTCGAGGACTCACGATCGACGAAGTCGCGAGGCGTGCCGGGATGGTACGCACGACGGTGCTCCGCTACCTCAACGGCAAGCGCGCCATTCCGATCGGCGCGCTCTATGGCTTGTCTGGAGCTCTGTCTGTGGAGGCCCATCGGGTGGTGGCGGCAGCGGAAGCCTCATTTGCTGCGATGTCTGCGGCCGATGGCATACCTGTAGTCGGTGCTACCGACTCAGCGGAGCCCACGCCGCGACCCGGGCACGTAATTCGAGTGCGGTCGCAGGGAAGGGCGAGCACTCATGATTATGCGCGAATCGCGCCTATGCTGACCGCGCGAAGCCACGCGGGTGTCGGGGCTGGGAGGGGAGACCTGCCTGACCATCTGGGCATAGAGTCAGCGCCCGCCCGTGTGGCTGTCTCCGGCGATACGAGGCGACGCGTCGGACCCCACCGCGGGGCGCCGAGTGCGGCTCAGAACTTGATCGCCTGAGTAGCTACACCGCCAGTCCGGGCGGCAGTGCGTCGACGACGACTATGGGAACCGTGAGTCATTGATCGCGTGTGGGGTCCCTTCCTTGCGTGATGTTGGGCGGAACACTCTCCTGGGTTCTCGTTTCGCTCCGACGCAGGCGCATGATCGATAGTCACGGCAACGGCAACGGAAGTGCGCCTCTATACGGGGTGCGGCCAACGCGGCAGGACGAGGGGACTGCCCGATTCCGGGTCTTGGATGACACGCGCGTCGAGTCCGAATACTTCGGACACAAGCGACTCGGTGATGACCTTGGCCGGGGTTCCGGTGTCGACGACCTCACCGTCTTTCATCGCGATGATGTGGTCGGCGTAGCGTGCGGCTTGGTTGAGATCGTGAAGGA
>NZ_JACYTW010000011.1:0-81911 GCF_014841395.1 Plantibacter sp. CFBP 13570
ACAGCCGCCAGCCGCCCGGGGTCGCGCCGACGTCGACGGTCCCGCGAACGGCGGCGACGCGCTCGCGGATACCGAGGAGTCCGTGCCCGGTGGTCGGCGCCGCGTCGGCCTGCTCACGCGGGACCCCGGGTGTCGTCGGGTTGCTCACGCTGACGACGATCCTCCCGTTCTCGCCCTCCACGAGCACGTGCGCACGACGCTCAGGACCGTGCTTCAGCGCGTTCGTCAGCCCCTCCTGGAGGACGCGGTACGCGACCATGTCTGTGGCGGTCGACAGCTCCGGTGCGTCGGGGTCGATCCGTGTCGTGATGTCGAGGCCTGCGGCGGTGAACTCGGCGATCAATGCGTCGAGTCGGTCGAGTCCCGGCTGCGGCAGCGTTCCCCGGGAGCCTGCGCCAGCGCCGTCGCTGTCGCTGCGCAGGACCTCGAGCAGATCACCGATCTCGCCGAGCACCGTCCGGGACGCCCGGCGGATCGAGACGAGCGCCTCCTTCGCCTTCTCCGGCCGCGACTCCAGGGAGCTCGACGCCACCCCGGCGTTCAGGCTGATCACCGAGATCTGATGGGCGACGGTGTCGTGGAGGTCGCGCGCGATCCGGAGCCGCTCCTCGGTCACCCGACGCCTCGCCTCGGCCTCGCGGGTCTGTTCGGCCCGCTCCGCGCGCTCGGTGATCGCCAGGATGTACGCGCGGCGTGATCGTGTCCCGTCACCGGCTGCGGCGGCGAACGCGATCATCACCGCGAACTGGACCGTCCGCGGATCGAAGCTGCCGATCGACGCGAGCAGGCTGAGGAGGGCGACCGCGACCATCGTCGCGACGGCCGTGATGAGGGTCGTCCGCCGCGCGGAGCGCACGGCCACCCCGAACATCGCGATGGCGGCCGCGATCACGACACCGGGAGCGAGGGTCCCCGTGATCGCCGCCGCACCGTAACAGGCGATGACGGCAGCGAGCACCGGGATGGGCCAGCGCCGACGGAGCGGGAGGAGGAGCGCGGGCGCGACGACCAGGGCGACGACGAGCGGGCTGCCCGGCCGGAACTCCGCGTTGGGGAACGGGATGAACGCCGAGGCGATGATGAGGACCGCGGCGACCACATCGCCCACCCACGCCGGGGGTCTCGGATGCGGATCGCGCACCCGGTGATCCTGCGTCGCGGAGGTCATGGGCCCAGTCTGCCGGGAACCGGCGCCCGGCGACTCCTCCGCACGTGGCATTCCGCGGTACCACGGACGCGGTACACGGGTGTCCGCCGGAGGGGGACGCGTCGGACGGGCGTCGCGGCGAGTCTGGAGTGGTGCCGGAGCACCCGGCCCCAGACGAGGAGACACCATGCAGAGCACCACAGCGCCGCCGATCATCTCGGTCCGGGACGTCCGGCGTTCCTACGGTCGCGGTCAGAACCGGTTCGATGCACTGAAGGGGGTGAGCTTCGACATCCACGCCGGCGAGAGCGTCGCGATCGTCGGGAAGAGCGGCTCCGGCAAGTCCACGCTCATGCACGTGCTCGCGCTCCTCGACGCACCGAGTTCCGGCACCGTCGAGCTCGAGGGCGTCGACACGAGCACCCTCCGCGGTCGCCGCCTCAACACGACCAGGAACAAGACCTTCGGGTTCGTGTTCCAACAGTTCTTCCTCACCGCCAACGCGACGGTGCTCGAGAACGTCCTGCTCCCCATGAAGATCGCCGGCGTCCGCCGTGGTGACCGACGTCGCCGGGCGCTCGCCGCACTCGCGCAGCTCCAGCTCGAGGACAAGGCGCGGAACCGCGCGGTGAACCTCTCCGGCGGGCAGAAGCAGCGGACGGTGATCGCCCGCGCGCTCGTCAACAACCCGCGGATCATCTTCGCCGACGAACCGACCGGCAACCTCGACACGGCGACCGGCGCCGTCGTGGAGGACATCCTGTTCTCCCTCAACCGGGAGAGCGGCATCACCCTCATCGTCGTCACACACGACGAGGAGCTGGCGGCACGCTGCGATCGGCGGATCCTCATCCGCGACGGACTGCTCGTCGAGGACGAGGCGGTGGCCGCATGAGAACCGTCGACCTCATCGGGACCGCCGTCGCGAACACGTTCCGGTCCAAGACCCGGACCATCCTGACCATCCTGGCGATCTTCGTCGGAGCGTTCACCCTCACCCTCACCAACGGGCTCGGCACCGGCATCAACGCCTACATCGACGACACGGTCTCGAGCGTCGGCGCGTCCGACACGATGACCGTCACCAAGACGGCCGACACCGGCGGCGGGTTGGGTGCGGCGACGAGCGGACCGAAGGAGTACGACCCGGACGCGGTCGCCTCCACCGGTGCCGGCGCGCCGGGATCGACCGTCGTCGCACTGACACCGACCGATCTCGACGAGCTCGGCGGGATCGACGGGGTCCTCGACGTGCAGGCCGTGAAGTCGATCTCGACCGACTACATCGAGGCGGGCGGCGGCACGAAGTACGTCGTCGGTGTCGGTGGACTCATCTCCGGGCAGAGCGTCACGCTGCTGGACGGTGCACAGCCCGACGACGACACCGACACACTCCAGCTCGTGCTCCCCACGTCCTATGTGGAGCCGCTCGGCTTCGGAAGCGACGCCGACGCGGTCGGGCAGACGGTCACGGTCGCGATCACGGATGCGCAGCGCACGCAGCACACCGTGGACGCGACCGTCGTCGGAGTCGCCGAGGAGAGCCTCGCCTCGCCCACCGGTGCCTCGATCGTGCCGAACGCCGCGCTCACCGACCTCCTCTACGAGACCCAGAACATCGGCGTCCCGTCCGACCAGGTCGAGCGGTACGCGCAGGCGTCCATCCGGTTCGGCGCGGACGCCACCGACGAGCAGGTCACGGCGTTGAAAGACCGACTGGCCGACGCGGGCTACACCGGCACGACCGTCGCGGACCAGCTCGGCACCATCAAGACGGTGATCGACGGGATCGTCCTCGTCCTCAACGCCTTCGCGATCATCGCCCTCCTCGCGGCCAGCTTCGGAATCGTGAACACCCTCCTCATGTCCGTGCAGGAGCGCACCCGCGAGATCGGGTTGATGAAGGCCATGGGGATGGGGAGCGGGAAGGTCTTCGGGTTGTTCAGCCTCGAGGCCGCGTTCATCGGCTTCCTCGGCAGTGCGATCGGCGTCGGCATCGCGGTGCTCGCCGGTACCGGCATCAGTGCCGCGCTGTCCGGATCGCTCCTCGCCGACCTGCCGGGCCTCGACCTCATCGCGTTCGACCCGGTGTCACTCGGGATCATCGTCCTGGTCGTCATGGTGATCGCATTCCTCGCCGGAACGCTGCCCGCCGCCCGTGCCGCCAAGGCCGATCCGGTGGAGTCGCTCCGCTACGAGTGAGGTGCAGCGTTCGGGAATGCCGGGTGGCGGCTGTGGGGCGTGGCGGAAGCGGCGCCCCACAGCCGCGCCGGCGCCAGGTTGAGGAGCAGCGCCGGCGCAGACGCTCAGGTCGCGTCTGCGGCGTCCACGTTACGACAAGCGGCCGTCCCGTCGTCGGAGGTTGAGGCTCCGTGCCCGCTTCTTCTCCGCTTCGCGCCGTGGGGTGGTGACGTGCTCGGGTCTGAGCCCGATCCCGATGAACCTCGCTGCAAGCGGTCGGACGAGGGAGCTGGCGAGCCGCATCAGCCGGATCACCCACCGCGGCGCGATGTGGGCGCCCGTGGTCGTGCGGGAGATCACCCGATGCCCCGCCCGCTGGATGCGCTGCATGATCCTGACCGGCTGCTCGCGTCGACGCTGGACGGCCGCGAGGACCTCGGACGGTGCGTCTCCCGCGGCGAGCTCGCCGGCGATCGCGTTGGACAGGGCGACCGCATCCTGGATCGCGTAGTTGACCCCGACACCGAACATCGGTGACATCGCGTGCGCGGCGTCGCCGATGGCGATGAAGCCCGGGCGGTACCAGCGGTCGAGGCGGTTGAGCTGGACCGAGAGGAGCTTGACCTGGTCCCAGTCCGTCAGGGTGTCGACCACCGGACGCAGGACGGGTGCGGCATCGACGATCCGCTGCCGGAGCGACGGCAGGCCTTCGGCTCGGAGCAATTCCGCGCCGCCCTTCCGGATGACCATGCCGGACTGGTATCGGTCACCCCGGTCGATCGTGAGCACCACGCCGCGCGGCGAGAGGTAGGCGAGGGTCGGCGGCGGTGGGTCGGCGGGCTTCGGCAGGCTGAACCATAGGACGTCGATCGGGACGCCGCTCTCGTCGGGGATGAGTCCGGCCGCGTCGCGGAGCGTCGAGGTGCGTCCGTCCGCCGCGACCGTGAGGGTGGCTCGGATCTCGATGTCGGTGGAGGTGCTGGTCGCTGGGTCGGTTTCGGTCGCTGGGGCGTCGGCGGTCGTCGTGGTCGCGCGCAGGCCGCGGACCCGGCCCTGCTCCACGATCAGGCCGGTCGCCTCGGTGCGGAGGCGGAGCTCGAAGTTCGGCAGTGCGGCGGCCTCCTCAGCGAGGAAGTTCAGGAAGTCCCATTGCGGCGCGAGGACGAGGAACCGGTCGGGTGCTGGCAGGGTGCGGAAGTCGACCATGGTCATCCGCAGGCCGTCGATCACGGCGTCCATCGTCTGCAACCGGTTGAGCGGCAGCCGCAGGAACCGCTCGCGCAGGCCGAGCTCGCCGAGCAACGTGATGGTCGACGGGTGGATCGTGTCGCCGCGGAAGTCGCGGAAGAAGTCGGCGTGTTTCTCGAGCACGGTCACGCGGAGGCCGGCCCGGGCGAGAAGGTAGCCGAGCACCATGCCGGCCGGGCCGCCACCTGCGATGACGCAGTCGCGATCGGTGGTGTGGTCGCCGTGATCACTGTCGGTGCGGGTCATCGGTTTCATCGCGCTGCTCCCCTCGGTCTCTTCCGGACACTACTCCGGAACCCATATCGTCGACATCATGCGTGTGTTGCAGCGGGCAGGACTGCCGCTTCTCGTGTCCGGAACGATCGTGCTCGCGCTGACGGCGTGTACTGGTGGGAGTGGGCCCGGTGGTGGCTCCGCCGGCAGTGCGTCGCCCGCTGCGTCGGTGCCGGCGGAGTCGTCGAGCGGGGGCTCGGGAGACGGATCGTCCGTGCAGGTCGACTGCGCGGCGGTGGAGGCGGCCGTCGCGCCGTACATCGAGGGGCTCGTCGCGCGGGAGGACAACGGGGCGGACGAGTACGGGACCATCTGCGGCTGGGAGGCGCCGGAGGGGACGATCGATGCGGCGGACATCCGGTCGGTGGAGGTCGTCGTCTCGCCCGAATCGAGCGAGGCGCTGTCGGCCGATGAGCTCGCCGCCGCCGGGCTCACGCCGATCCCGGATACGACCATCGAGGCTGCCGGAGGGACCGCTTACAGTGCGACGGTCGAGACCGGAGTCGCCGCGGTGATCGTCACGACGGTGGTGCTGCCGGAGACGGAGATATCCGTCACCGGTGGGCAGTGGGCGGGTCATCCGTCGCTCGACGGGCCTGCCGCGATCGCGGTCGTGAAGGCGCTCATGGGCCAGTGAACGCCCTGGGCGCCGCGGAGTCCCTCCGGTCCCCGAGCAACCCTCGCCCGTCCCTGAGCAACCCTCGCCGATCCCTGAGCAACCCTCGCCGGTCCCTGAGCCTGTCGAAGGGTACTCGCAGGCACTTCGACAAGCTCAGTGACCGGGAGAGGTGCACCCGCACTCACTCCGGTCCCCGAGCAACCCCATCCGGTCCCTGAGCTTGTCGAAGGGCGCACGAGGAAGCGTCCAAGACCAGCGACACCCATCCGGTCCCTGAGCCTGTCGAAGGGCACTCGTAGGCACTTCGACAAGCTCAGTGACCGGGAGAGGTGCACCCGCACTCACTCCGGTCCCCGAGCAACCCCATCCGGTCCCTGAGCCTGTCGAAGGGCACGCGAGGAGACTTCCACATCCGAGACCACTCAGCATCTAGAATGTCAGTGGTTCATGGTGGACTTGTTCCATGACCGAGACCACCACCGCGATCCGCGCGAGCGACGAGTACGCCGCGCGCCTCGCGGAGTTCTCGGACCACTACGCGGACATCCAGCGGCGTCGTGCCAACCTGGACGCCGAGCAGGCCCGCCTGCTCGCTCGATCTGCCGCTTACGCGGACGCCTTCGCAGACGTCACGGTTCCGGCGATCTTCCCTCCGGCGGAACGGCAGGCCCTCTCCCGCCGGTCGACCTGTGCAGTGCTTGCGATGGCGACGCGCACGCCTGAGCGGACGGTTCAGCGTGCGACCAACGATGCCGAACTGCTCGTGAACGAAGCGCCGGCTGTGCTTGCCTCACTTGAGGCCGGTCGTATCTCCGCCCGGCATGCGCAGACCATCACGGACCAGCTCTGCGACGTCCCGACCGCAGGGCGAGCGGTGTTCCTCGCCGAGGTCCTGCCGGTCGCCGAACAATCCACCAATGCGTACCTCCGGAAGCGTGCCCGCGTTCTGCGCGAGCGCCTCCACCCGGAATCGATCACCGCACGCGCAACCCGTTCGGAGGCTGACCGTCGGGTCGAGTTCGAACCTGCCGCAGACGGCATGGCGTGGGTGCACCTGTTCACGACGGCACCGATCGCGCAAGGCATCATCGAGCGCGTCGAGACGGCAGCTGCGGAATCGCGCAAGGCCGGCGACACCCGCACCTGCGCACAGCTCCAGGCCGACGCCCTCGCAGCCCTCGCACTCACCGGCGTCACACCCGACGACGTCATGTCCAGCGCGGTCCTCCCGCACCCGATCGAGGTGCAAGAACACATCAAGCCGACCGTGCAGATCACGGTCCCGGCGCTCACGATGGCCGGCGTGAGCGATGCCCCGGCGACGCTCGACGGCTACGGACCCATCGACCCGGAGACCGCCGCACGTATCGCCGTGAACGCACCAAGCTTCACTCGGATCCTCGTACAACCGGAAACCGGCGCGGTCCTTTCCGTCGGCCGCAATCAGTACCGGGTTCCAGCCGACCTGCAACGCGCGGTGCGGCTTCGGGACGGCACCTGTCGGGCACCGGGCTGCGGCAGGCGAGCCAGAGCGTGCGATCTCGACCATTCGGTCGCGTGGGAGGACGGCGGGACAACGGATGTCGGCAATCTGGCCTGCCTGTGTCGACATCACCACCGGATGAAGCATCTGTCCGGGTGGAACCTCGACGACGGTCCCGGCGGGGTCCTCGACTGGACGACACCTGACGGCAAACACCATCGCACTGAACCGGACCCCGCGCCGTTCTGACCTGCCTCGGCGTACTCGGATCGAAGGGGTCCTCGTGGGCACTTCGACAAGCTCAGTGACCGGAAGAGGTTCACCGTGAACGTTTCGGTCCCTGAGCTTGTCGAAGGGCACTCGGGTTGCGCTGCCTCAGTGACCGGGGAGAGGTGTGCCCGGAACGTTGAGGGGTCCTTGTGGGCACTTCGACAAGCTCAGCGACCGGGAGGGGTGTGCCCGGAACGTTGAGGGGTCCTGGTGGGCACTTCGACAGGCTCAGTGACCGGGGAGAACAGGCTCAGTGACCGGGAGAGGTGTGCTCGGATGCATTTCGGTCCCTGAGCCTGTCGAAGGGCAGGCAGCCCCGGAGCTGCTTCCGGGACCACCTCCGCACCCCGCCGGGTAGGCTCCAAACGTGGGCACCGACGAAGACCAGATGCTGTCACTCGTGTACGCGAGCACGGCGACACAGCCGTTCAGCGACGACGACCTCACCGCCTTGCTCGCCGTCTCCCGCGAGAACAACGCCCGCGCACAGCTCACCGGCATGCTCGTCCACCGTGACGGACGGTTCCTCCAGGTCCTCGAGGGCCCCGAGGCCGCCGTCCGCGAGCTGATGGTCACCCTCGCCGCCGATCCCCGTCACACCGGCATCCGCGTGATGTTCGAGGAGCCCATCCGCGAACGCCAGTTCGCCGCCTGGACCATGGGCTTCGAACGCGCCGACACCGGCTCCACCGCAGAGCTCGACGGCTACCGCGACACCTTCGACGACCTCGACCGCGACGACCCGACCGCCACCATGCGCGCCCTGCAGGAACTCGCCCGCTGGTTCCGCAGCCGCGCCACGCGGAGCTGAGCGGCGCTCAAGCCCTCGCTCACACCCGTAGTCAGCCCGCGAGCTTGCCGATCGGGCTGTCGCCGAGGTTCGCGAGCAGCTCGGCGACATCACCGTAGACCGCGACCGCACCCGCGTCACGGAGCTCCTGCTCGCCGAACCCGCCGCTGCGCACGCCGATGCACTCCACACCGGCCCGCGCGGCCGCCTCGATGTCCCAGACGGCATCGCCGACCATGACCGCTCGCGAGGCCGGCACGCCCGCACGATCGAGCGCGACCTCGACGATGTCGGGCTCCGGCTTGGCGGTCTCGACGTCACCGGACGAGGTCGCCGCGAAGATCGCATCGTCGACGTCAAGCAGCTCCCGCAGGATCTCGAGCTCGTTCTCCGGAGCCGAGGTCGCCAGCACGACTGCGATCCCGCGGCCTGCCAACTCGCCGAGCAGCTCGCGCGCACCGCCGATCACCCGCAGCCGGGAGGTGTTCTGAAGGTAGTACTCGCTGTGCAACTCCTTCGCCCGATCGCCGTACTGCTCGACCTCGTCGGACCCGTCGAGGAGCGATTCGAGCAGCTGACCGCCGTCCTTGCCGATCGAGCGATGGATCCGCCACGCGTCGACCGGCCTGCCGGCATCGGCGAACGCGCGATCCCACGCGTCGACGTGCAGGTAGTTCGAGTCGACGAGCGTCCCGTCGATGTCGAAGAGCACCGCGATGCGGTCGTCGGAGTTCTCGGGGACGGTGGTGTCAGCTGGTTCGGACATGCGTCCAGTCAAACCCGCGAGCCCGCGATTGTGAAGCGGTGGTCATTCGCCGCAGAACGTGCGAGCCCGCGGACGCCGCAGCGCCGCCCGCTACTGGAACCGACTCGTGAGGATCACCGAGCTGGTCGCATCGTCGAGGAACACCTGCGTCGAGCGGCCGTCCTGCGAGAAGGCGTCGTCGAGAGCGGACGAACGCACGAACGGTCCTGGCGGCAGCGCGTCGTCGAGTCCGGGATCGAGGTCCGGGAGCTCCGCCTCCGCGTCCGAGCCCGCCTCACCGGGTGCGAGCGCCCGCAGTTCCGCGTAGCCGGCCTCATCCAGGACGACGACCGCATCGATCCAGTACGTGCTCGGGCCCGGAACCCGCTCGTCGCCCATGGTCCCCGACATCCAGGTCGCCGAGAGCGCGGTGGCGAGTTGCGGGAAGCGGTCGGTGAGCGGGCCGAGCTCGTGCCGGATCTCACCGGTGCCCGAGCGGGTGGCGGAGTCCGATGCCGATGCGGATGCCGCCGTCGTCCGGTCCGGCGACGGTGACGACGCGCAGCCGGCGAGCAGACCGGCGACCACGACGACCACCGTGGCCACGACAGTCGCGCGCGGCGCGAGACGGTGACGTCGATCATGCATCCGAGCAGTCGTGTCCATGCCAGCAGCCTAGAGGTCGTCGATCACTGTCCGTTCGGCCAGCCCGGGACTGTGCGGCAGGCGGGGGTGCCCGGAACGGCTTGCGCCGAGGCTGGAGCCATGAACCTCTCCACTCATCCCATCGAGGCTCGCGGGCTCCGCAAGACCTTCCACGGTCGCCCGCGCGTCGATGACGTGTCCTTCACCGTCGACCCTGGCCGGGTCGTCGGACTCCTCGGCCCCAACGGTGCCGGGAAGACCACCACCATCCGTCTCCTGCTCGGACTGGCCCGTCCCGACGCCGGAGATGGCCTGATCCTCGGTCGCCCCTACCGAGAGCTCGATCAGCCGGCGCGCACCGTCGGCGCCGTCCTCGACGCGGGCGGACTCCACCCGGCGCGCACCGGTCGGCAGCACCTGCGCATCGCCGCCGCACGGATCGGGGTCGACGCCTCCCGCATCGACGCGGTCCTCACCGAAGTAGGGATGGCACGCGACGCCGACCGCCCCGCCGGCGGGTACTCGCTCGGGATGCGTCAGCGCATCGCGATCGCCGCAGCCCTCCTCGGCGAGCCGGCCGTGCTCATCCTCGACGAGCCGTCGAACGGCCTGGACCCTGCGGGCATGCAGTGGTTGCGACTCCGGCTGCGTGGGTTCGCCGACGCGGGTGGGACGGTCCTGCTCTCGTCCCACCTCCTGTCCGACGTCCAGGACATCGCAGACGACGTGGTCGTCATCACCGACGGGCGCGTCGTGGCCCAGTCGTCGATGGGTGACATCCTCGCCGCATCGGGCGGTGACCTCGAGGCGTACTACCTCCAGGTCACCGGAACGACCCAGCTCACCGAGAACGGGCAGGTGCGCTGATGTTCCGCGCTGAACTCATCGGTCTCGTCACCACGACCGCGACGAAGGTCACCGCGGCGGTCGCCGTCGTGGGACTCATCGTCACGCAACTCGCCTTCGTCACCCTCATGCCCGCCCTCGCCGACGGCGACATCGGCCCTGGCCTCGACGCCCTCGGGAGCGACTTCCCCGTCCTGGACCTCGCCTCCCGCGCCGTCCAACTCGACGCGCTCAACCCCCTCGGTGCGTCGATGGGCAGCGGCTCCATCGGCGTCGCACTCCTGGCGATCACCCTGCTCGGTGTGCTCGCCGGCACGAGTGACGACCGCTACGGCGGCATCGTCGGTGCCGCCCTCGCCTCGCCGAAGCGGTTCCGCATCGTCGCAGCCAAGGCGGGCGCGGTCGCACTCGTCGGCGCCGCTCTCGGTGTCGTGCTCGCCCTCGTCAGCCTGGTCACGCTCGTGATCACCCTGGGCGCGACCGGGACGCCGTTCGTCCTCGGTCTCCCGGACCTCGCAGCCCGGTTCGGGCTCGGTGTCCTCGCCGTCACCGCCCTGTCGGTCATCGGACTGGCGGTCGGACTCATCGTCCGCACCCAGCTCGCCGGCGTTCTGACGATGATCGCGATCCTCATCCTCGAACCGGTCGTCGTCTCCTCGATCCAGCTGGTCACCGGGGGCACCGTGCCGGCCTGGACCCAGTTCCTGCCCGTCGCCCTCGCCCAGGGCGTCATCCACGGCGGAACGAACGGGCTCGGACCGTCCGTCGTCATCCTCGCCCTCGTGGCCCTCACCGCCGCCCTCACTGCGGCCGCCTCCGCTGCGCTCTCGCGCCGCGACATCTGAAAGGAATCACCCACATGAACGACCAGAACCAGACCAAAACGCAGCACCAGACGCAGCACCAGACCCGTCACCGCACGATCATCGCCGTCTCGGCCGCCGCCGCACTGCTCGCCGGAACCGTCTCCCTCAGCGCCTGCTCGAGCGCCACGGAGCAGACCGCCGGCACCGGCTCCGCATCCGGGCCGCTGCAGGACCGGATGCAGTCGCTCGTCGACGCCGGTTACCCCGCCGCACTCGCCTCGGTGATCGGTCCGGACGGGGAGGCGATCGACGTCGCTGCTGGCATCGGCGACCTCGCGACCGACGAGCCGGCTCCGGTCGACGGCGAGGTGCGGATCGCGAGCAACACGAAGATGTTCGTCTCGACCGTCGTCCTGCAGCTCGTCGAGGAGGGCAAGGTCGCGCTCGACGCCCCGATCGACTCCTACCTCCCTGGGCTCATCACCGGCGACGGCATCGACGGCACCCGCATCTCGGTCCGTCAGCTGCTCCAGCACACGGCGGGGCTCCCCGAGTACGCCGACCAGATCGCCGCCGACGCGTTCGCGGCACAGGAGCGGTACACCTCGCCCCGCGACATGCTCGACATCGCCCTCGCCAAGCCGGCCGTGTTCGCGCCGGGGGAGCGGTGGGCGTACAGCAACACGAACTACCTCGTGCTGGGGCTCATGGTCGAGAGTGTCACCGATCGGGCACTCACCCAGCAGATCGACGAGCGCATCGTCAAGCCGCTCGACCTCGAGCACACGTACTTCCCGGCGCCGGGCGAACGCGAGCTGCGCGGTGAACACCCGCACGGGTACCACGCGAAGACCGTCGGCGACCTCGTGGACTTCACGGCCCTCGACACCTCGTTCGCCTGGTCCGCCGGTGCGCTCGTCTCGACGCCGCACGAGCTCAACGTCTTCATGAAGGCCCTGCTCGACGGTGAACTCCTGAACGAGGAGACCCTCGCCGAGATGCAGACCACGGTCCCGGCGGGTGACGAGCTGTGGCCGGGAGCGGGCTACGGGCTCGGCCTGCAGAGCTACCCGCTGAGTTGCGGCGGCGTGGCTTGGGGCCATGGCGGCGACATCCCCGGAACCCAGACGCGCAACGCGGTCGGTCCCGACGGCACGGCCGTCACCATCGCCGTCACGTCGCTGCCGTGGGCGGTCGTCTCGCCCGACGACAACGAGCGGTTGATGAAGCAGTACCGGATCGTCGTCGACGCCCTCGACGCGACCCTCTGCGAGCGATGATCGGTTCCCACCGGACGCCGAGCGCCAGCCCCCATCGGGGTCGGCGCTCGGCGTGGTTGACTCGACCCATGACCTCTCCCGCGCGGCCCGCCCCTGTCGCGGCCCGTCTGCGCTCGGTGCTCCCGCCGGTCCTGGTCCTCGCCGGTGCGGTGGGGTACCTCGGGGTCGTGCCGTGGGTCGACGAGCTGCACGCCGTGCCGGGTCAGGTGTCACCGTGGGCGCACGCGGCCCTGGTCGTGCTCCAGGCCATCGCCCTGCTCTTCCGGCGTCGGCACCCTGTCGCGGTGTTCGGCGTGGCGGTCCTCCTCGACCTCGTGGTCCTCGGGTCCAGTGGTGGCGAACTCGGGATCGGCTCGTTCGGCGTGATCCTCGCCACCTATGCGCTCGCTCGTCGCGCGGAGCGGCGGACGGTCATCCGCGCGCTGGTGGCCGGTGCGGTCGCGACGACGGTGGTCGGCGGCATCGCGATGATCTTCGGGTCGTCCGAGGAGCCGCTCATCCTCGTGTTCGCGGCCGTTGCGCGCATCGTGTTGCAGTACGTGCTCCCGGCCGGTGTCGCCGAGTACGCCAGGGGTCGCGAGCGCCTGCTGTCGGCGATCGAGGACCAGGCACGCATGGCCGAGAACGAGCGTCGCATCAGCGTGCAGAACGACCTCCGCGCTGAGCGCACCGCCCTCGCGCGGGAGCTGCACGACATCGCCGGGCACCACCTGTCGGGGATCATCGTCAGTGCGCAGGCGGCCAGCGCTCTGGTCGAGCGCGACCCGGAACGCGCTCGGGAGATGCTCCAGACGGTGCAGTCCGATGCCCGCACCACGCTCGTGGACCTGCGGCGGACGGTCGGCCTGCTGCGCAGCGACGACGCGGACGCCCAGGGAGGCGGAGACGGATCGACCCTCGGCCCGGCGACCACTCCGACGATCGCGGCGATCCCGGAACTCGTCGAGGCGGCGCGGTCGCGGGGGCAGCACGTCGCCTACGCCGTGACCGGCGAGCCTCGTGTGCTGGGGCCGCTTGCGGAGACGGCCGCGTACCGGACCGTCCAGGAATCGCTCGCGAACGCCGCCCGCCATGCGCCCGGAGCCGTCTGCCGTGTGGCGGTGCGGTTCGAGGCGGA
Organism: Plantibacter sp. CFBP 13570; assembly: GCF_014841395.1. Taxonomy (NCBI): domain Bacteria; kingdom Bacillati; phylum Actinomycetota; class Actinomycetes; order Micrococcales; family Microbacteriaceae; genus Plantibacter; species Plantibacter sp. CFBP 13570. The sequence continues at coordinate 13,451 of NZ_JACYTW010000011.1, forward strand.
CGCGATCGAGCTCACCGTGACCAACGCAGCGTCGTCGCAGCGGCCCGCTTCGCCGTCGCGCGACGGCTACGGTCTCTGGGGCATGCGCGAGCGTGCCGAGCTCATCGGAGCGCGATTGACCTCAGCACCGACGGACGAGGGTGGGTGGCGAAACCGCCTCACCATTCCTGACGAACACCGTCCCGACCAGCAGGGTCCCGACCAGCATCGGAGTGACGCATGATCCGCCTCCTCATCGCCGACGACCAGGCGGTCGTCCGCGCCGGCCTGTCGGTGATCCTCGGCGCCGAGCCCGACATCGAGGTCGTCGGTGAGGCGATCGACGGTGCCGACGCGGTGCGGTTGGCGAAGGAACTGCGTCCGGACCTGATCTGCATGGACATCCGGATGCCGGGTACGGACGGGATCGCGGCGACCCGCACGATCACGGCGGATCCGGAACTCGACGCCGACGTCCTCATCCTCACGACCTTCGACGTCGATGCGGATGTGTTCGCCGCCCTCGAGGCCGGTGCGGCCGGCTTCCTGCTGAAGGGCGCCGATGAGGCGACGCTGCTCGCCGCGATCCGGTCCGTTGCAGCGGGGGAGGGCACGCTCGACCAACGCCTCACCCGTCGCATCCTGCGCGAGTTCTCGGAGCGCCGGCGCGAGGCGCCCGCGGCCACAATGGCACCGGCGGAGTCGCCGCTCACCGAACGCGAGTTCGAGGTCCTCGACCTCCTGGCGCAGGGACTCTCCAACGCGGAGATCGCCGACCGCCTGTTCGTCGAACCCACGACGGTGAAGTACCACCTCGCCGGGCTGCTACAGAAGACGGGAGCGCGTGACCGCCTGCAGGCCGTGTTGTGGGGGATCCGTGCGGGACTCGTCGATCCGCGCTGAGCTACGGCTAACGAGCCGTGAAGACATAATAATCATTATCAGTCTTATTCCCGAGGAGTTATACACAGGCGGGAGGCTTCCGAACCGGTCCGTTTCGCGCACCGAAACCTGCCCAGCGTGAAACATGCCGGGTGGAGACACTGCGGTGTCACACGTGCGTATGTGGAGCCGGTCCCGATGAACTCGGCACGGTGGCGGTGACGGTTCGAGTGGAGAAGGCGTCGAGATTCGGCAGAGCGTGCTCTGCTCGATGTTCTGCCTTGAGTGCGACGGCTTCGGCATGGCTCAGGCGACCAGGCGCGAACGCGGCGCCGGACCCCGGGCCCGACGCCGTCGCTCGTGCTGGGGTTTTAGATCCCCGTGTCGCGAAGCCACTGTGCAACAGAACGAGGAGAGATGCCGAGCAGCGTCTGCGCGGACCGGGACTCGTCGATGCGCTCGTCGGGCATCGACCATCGTGCGTGGTACGACGCGATGACGGGCTCAACGCCCGCGGCTCCGAAGAGTGGGGTGATCAACTTCCCGTAGTCGTCGGGGTTCTGGCTCTCGAAGGTGACCGGCGTGTTCAGGTGTGCCGAGAATCCTTCAGCGAGGTCGTCGCCGAGCAGGGCCGGCAGTGCGCCTGCGGTGACAACGCCCTGCACGTCGACGTTGTCGGTGAGGAGCTGCACTGCGATGTCAGCCATGTCCAGGTGGGAGATCCACGAGATGGCGTAGTCCTCACGGATCGGGTAGCGAAGCTTCCCCTCTATGCGGGCGGGGTCGAGGGTGACCGGCAACAGCAGGTTCTCGAGGAACGTCTTCGGAGCGATGACGGCGTAAGCCACTCCTGACTTCTCCAGTCTGTCGTGGAGGATGCCGTGCGCAGTGCTGGTGCCATCGGGCAGGGTCAGCGGGTAGCCGCTGGTCGAGAACACGACTCGCTTGGGGCGCGCCTTCGCGACCGCGTCGCCGATCGCCGTCGCGAACGTTACCTGCTGGTCCGGGCTTCCCAGGGGCAGGTGAACGAAGACACCGTCTGCGCCTTGGTACGCCTCGGCGAGGGACGCCGCCGAATCGAAGTCGACGGAGATAGCCTTCCCGTCGACCTTCGCCGTGTTGCGCACCGCCGCAATGGCGTCGTGGCCTGCCGCGTGCAGGAGGGAGAAGATGGGGGCGCCCTGGGCACCCGTTGCACCATGAATGATAAATGTCATGACACCATTAGTGCATACGATGCACTAGTTACTTCAAGTGCACTAAGGAGGCATCATGGGATTCACAGCACAGACCTGGCCAGAGTGCGGGATCGCTCGATTCCTGTCGCTTCTGGAGGGTCCGTGGGCGACCTTGATCGTTCGAGAGCTGCTGAACGGACCTCACCGTTTTGGCCGGTTGAAGGACGCACTGCCAGGGATCAGTGCTCACACGTTGACGGATCGGCTGCGTCGCTTCGAGACCTATGGAATCGTCACCCGAACCTCGCACCCGGAAATCCCTCCCCGAGTGGAGTACGAGCTCACCGAACTGGGCCAGGGCCTACGGCCCGTCCTTGACGCCATGAACGCCTGGGCACTGACCGTTCCAGCCGCGGCAGACGAAGAAGATGCTGTCGCGCTCCCGACATCGTGCACTGGTGTGGTTTACCAGCCGACCACGCACTCCTGACGCAGGGCGTAGCGGTCAGCTGGAAACGATTGTTTCGGAGCACTCGCCTGTTGGTCCGGTGCGGTTGGCGAGGTCCCACACACGTCGGGTGCTCAGAACTTGTTGTCCAAACCCAACCTGCGAGGTTCAGCTGACCGGTGTTCGTTCCCGAACCAGCCGTGGGACGAGCCGCACGAACACGACCATGCCGACCAGCTCGACGAGCGTCTGCGTAACGACCACCAGGGGCGCGAGCGCCAGAGACGGGGGCAGCGCGAGCGCGAGCGGCAGGACCACGAGACTGTTCCGGGTGGCACCGCTGAACACCAGGGCACGGGTCGCCGGGACGTCGAGGCGGAACAGGCGCCCGGCACCCGTGCCGACGAACGCCATGACGACGAGGAACGCCGCATACAGCGGCACGAGCACGAGCAATTGCCGGGCCGCGGTGCTCACGGCCCCCGCCTGCGAGGCAATGACCGTGAACAGGGTCGCGACCATCAGCGGCACCATGAGCGCCAGCATGGTGCGTTCGATCCCGCGCCCGATCCGGTGCCGCTTGGCGAGCCGCTGGGTCGCCGCGGCCGCGGTCAGTGGCAGCACGATGAGCAGCAGGAACGCGCGCACGAACGGGCCGAGCTCGACGGCCGCGACACCGCTGGGACCGATGAACAGCAGCAGGTAGAGCGGCAGTAAGAGGATCTGCGCGAGCATCAGCAGCGGAGCAGCCGCGAGCAGGCGCTCCGCGGCTCCTCCGGCGAGGCCGGCGAACACGATCACGTAGTCGATGCATGGCGTCAGCAGCACCAGGAGCACCCCGAACAGCAGGGCCGGTTGATCCGCGACGAACCGCGACAGTCCGTAGGCGACGAGCGGCACGATGACGAAGTTCACCACCGCGACCGCGGCGAGGAACCGGACGTCGCGGAGCGAGCGGCCGATCGCGGCGAACGGGACCCCGAGGAACGTCGCGAACAGCAGCAGCGCGAGCACCGGCTCGATCGCCACTTCCAGATGATGCGCGCCAGGCAGCATCAGACCGAAGACACCACCCACAGCGATCGCCGAGAGGTAGAGGACGATCTGGTGACGTTCCAGCCACGGGACGACCGCCGCCACGAGGGACCGAGCGTTGAGGGGCACGAGGCTCAACCGTAAACGTTCGAGCCACTGGAAGGTCAAGCCGGGTTCCCAGCCGTAGGATCGGCGCATGCGCATCTCGGAGGTCAGCAAACGCACCGGCGTCGCACCGACCGCACTGCGCTATTACGAGAGCATCGGGCTCATTGCCCCCGGCCGCACCCGCAACGGTTACCGCGACTATGACCCCGCCGTGCTCGGGCGGCTCGACCTGATCGAAGCGAGCAAAGAACTCGGCCTGCCACTCGCTGACATCGGTCGGCATCTCCGGTCGCTGGAGGACGACTCCTGCACCGACGTTCGCGACCAGCTCCGCCCGCTCCTGGCGGAACGGGTCCGCCAGATCGACGAGAAACGCGCCCGCCTCGACGAACTCCGAGCCCGCCTCGACCAGGCCGACATGGGACTCGCGAACTGTCCAGATCGAGCCGAACACTGCTCAACCGAATGCGTGTTTCACCCGGCCGAGCGATCAGCCTCGACCCACACTTCCGGTGTGCCCCAGGAGCTCGATTGACTTGAGCATGCGTGTAACCTGCCTTGGAGTGTCACGGTGTTCGTGTCGTGGTGTCGGTCTGGTGTCTGTAGAGCGTCGCCCTGCTCCAGCCGACGAGTGCGGCGGCTTCTGCTGCGGTGCGCCCGCGATCGCGGGTCCTGGGTCCGCAATCACCTCGACGAAGCACCGTCCGGAAGCGTCTCGATCACTTTCCCTTCGATGAGCTGCCGAAGCGACGCGATCTCGGTCGTGAGTGCTTCGATGTGCGCACTGGTGATCGCTTCGGATACGGACTCCCTTTGCTCGACGCGTTCGACGATCCATGAGGCAAGGGTGGCAGTGACGACACCGATGAGGGCGATCCCGCCGATCATGACTCCGACGGCAACGAGCTGTCCGGTGTACGTCACTGGGAAGTAGTCGCCGTAGCCGACGGTGGTGATGGTGACGAATGCCCACCAGAGGGCTTGGCCAAGTGTCTGGATCGAGCCGTCGCCGCCGCGTTCAGCATCGAGGACCGCAAGACCTGCGACGTACACCAGGAGGGTGGATGCGCCGGCGGAATAGATGATGACCCGTCCCCGGAAGGCGGCGCCGGCGGTCCGGTTCAGGATCGCCAGGAGCGTGACGAGCCGGAGCAGGCGCAGCGGCCGGAGCATCGGGAGGACGACGATAGCGAGATCGAGAAGGTGCGTGTAGAACCAACGCCATCGCGGTTTCGCGAGCACCAGATTGACGACGTAGTCGGCCACGAAGACCACCCACGTCGCCGCGATGATGACCTCGGCGACGCTTCCGCCGGGTTCGGCGATCACCTCGTATGAGTACGCCGCGAGGAAGACGACCGCAGCGATCGCGAGGGGCCATTCAGTGAGCTTCTGCCAACGTGCCTGGGTCATGCCGCGAGCGTATCTGGAGGAGCCGTCCGCGTTGACGTGTCCGGCGGACTGTTCCTGTGGTTGATCGGCGGGTCGGACTACCGAGCTAGAAAGTCGGGAACCTTGCGTTCGGTCATCCTCGCTGGCCAAGTTCAAGATCCGTGTGTCCGTAGCCGGGTTCCGTCTTCAGGGGGATGTGTCGTCGTGACGTGTTTGGTGCAGTTGGATCATGGAGTTGATGCTTCGAGGAGGAGATGTGGAAGTTCGGCGGCTACGGCTGGCACTGCGGCTCGTCAGCGTCGTTGCCGTCATCGGCGCGGCGGCCGCCGTCGTCTGGTTCGGGTTCGCGGTCGCCGATGCGTCCGGTGCTCAGATGACCGCGGCGAGCGCGATGTTCGCGGCAGTCGCGAGCGGGTGGTCGGGTGCTTTCGCGGGTATCAGGGCGAAGTTGAAGTCGGGCGAGGAAGCTCAGGTCTGACTTCGTGTGTTGGCCCGGGCCACGACGCCGCGGTTGAGGGCGGCGGCGCAGTAGACGATGGCGTGCTTGCCTCGTGGGTCGCGCGGCGGCGATTCGCGCAGCCCGGTCAGGTAAGGCTATCCTTCCTAGGTCCCACCCCTCGAATGAAGGAGACGACGTGCACCAGCGCGCCGCCATCAGCCTCGTCCTCGCCGCGGCACTCGCCGTCGGACTGTCCGCCTGCGGCGCGTCCGAAGCGGTCGAGCCCGAATCGACCGCAGCCGCAGGGCAGGGCGCGACCGACTACCCGCTCACGCTCGACAACTGCGGCACCGAGGTCACGATCGACGCCGCGCCCCAGCGGGTCGTCTCCCTCGACCAGAACTCGACCGAGATCCTGCTGTCCCTCGGTCTCGAAGACCGCATGGTCGGCACCGCCTCCTGGACGGACCCCGTCCTCGACTCCCTCGCCGACGCGAACGCCGACGTCCCGCGCCTGGCCGACAACGCCCCCACCTACGAGGTCGTCCTCGGTGCCGACCCGGACTTCGTCACCGCGTCCTTCGGCCGCCACTTCAACGAGGGCGGCGTCGCACCACGCGAGCGGTTCGCCGAGACCGGTGTCGCCAGCTACCTCTCGCCCACCGACTGCGACAACGGCACGAGCATCAACGGCGGCGGGACGCGCACGACGCCGCTCACCATCGACGCGCTGTACCAGGAGATCACCGAGATGGGCGAGGTCTCGACGTCTCCGACCGTGCTGCCGCGCTCGTCGCCGACCTGAAGGCCCGTGCCGCGAAGGCGACCGAGGGTGTCGACTTCGATGGCACGACCGTCGCGTTCTGGTTCGCAGACACGAAGACCCCGTACGTCGGCGGTGGGCTCGGATCCGCCGCGCTGCTCGCCTCGACCACCGGGCTCGACAACGTCTTCGGGGAACTCGAGGACGACTGGCCGGCCACCACCTGGGAAGACCTCGTCGACCGCGACCCGCAGGTCCTCGTCCTCGGCGACCTGCAGCGCGACCGGTTCCCTGGCGACCGCCTCGACGACAAAGTCGCCTTCCTGGAGTCCGACCCGCTCACGAAGACCATGGACGCGGTGCGCAACCAGCGGTACATCGCCCTGCACGGCGCCGAGCTGAACCCGTCCATCCGCTTCGTCGACGGCCTCGAGAAGATCAAGGCGTGGTGGGTCGAGCACGAGGACGAGCTCTGAACCCGGAGACGGTGACGAGCGGCGAACCGGTGACGAGCGGCGACACGCTGATGAACAGCGACACGGCACGGCGACCGGCCTCGCGCGCACGCCGCGCGACGATCACCGGCCTGCTCGTCCTCGCCGGCGTGGTCCTCCTCCTCGTCTCGGTCGGCATGGCGATCACGCTCGGACCGGCGGACATCCTGCTCGTGAACGTGCGGGACATCGTCGCGAACCACCTCGGCTTCACCGACATCCCGGTGAAGCTGTCGAAGGACGCGATCGTCTGGGAGGAGCGGTTGCCGCGAGCCTTCGTCGCGGCAGCCTGCGGAGCCGGGCTCGGGCTCTGCGGCGTCATCATGCAGTCGCTCCTCCGCAACCCGCTGGCCGACCCGTTCATCCTCGGCATCTCCTCCGGGGCGTCGACCGGGGCGGTCGCGATCGGGATCCTCGGACTCGGCGGGGCGTCGATCGGCCTCTCCGGCGGCGCGTTCATCGGCGCGCTCGTCGCCTTCGGACTCGTGCTCCTGCTCTCCCGCCTGTCGGGCGGCGGGACTGACCGGGTCGTGCTCGCGGGCGTTGCCAGCACGCAACTCTTCTCCGCACTGACGTCGCTGATCATCTTCGCGTTCGCCGACTCGGACGAGACGCGCGGCGTGATGTTCTGGCTGCTCGGCTCGCTCGAGGGCGTGCGCTGGGACGACGTGGCGCTCTGCGCGATCGTCGTCGTCGCCGGGTCGCTCCTGTGCCTGCGGTACGCCCATGCACTCGACGCGTTCGCCTTCGGTGAGGACGTCGCGGCATCGCTCGGCATCCACGTCGCGAGGACGCGGGCGATCCTGCTCATCGCGACGGCGCTCATCACGGCGACCCTGGTGAGCGTCGCGGGGGCGATCGGCTTCGTCGGACTCGTCCTGCCCCACGCCGCCCGCCTGCTCGTCGGACCCCGTCACGGTCGCCTCATCCCGGCCACGGCGATCATCGGTGCGATCTTCATGGTCTGGGTGGATGCCGGCTCGCGCGTTGCGTTCTCACCGACGCCGCTGCCGGTCGGCGTCGGGACCGCGCTCGTCGGGGTGCCGGTCTTCATCGCCCTGCTGGCGCGGAGACGGAGGCGCGGATGACCCTGCATGCAGAGCACGTCTCTTGGAACCGCGGCGGCGCGCTCGTCGTCGACGGCGTGACCCTGCACCCGGAGCCGGGACAGACCGTCGGCCTCCTCGGACCGAACGGGTCGGGCAAGTCGTCGCTCCTGCGGGTGCTCCACGGCCTCGTGAAGCCGACCGCCGGACTCGTGACGCTCGACGGTGTCGACCTGGCGTCGGTCGGTCGACGGCGCATCGCGCGCTCGGTCGCCTCGGTGACGCAGCACGCCGACACCGACGTCGACATCACGGTTCGCGACATCGCACGACTCGGTCGGATCCCGCACCGCTCGGGGCTTGGCGGTGACACCGCAGCCGACGAGACCGCCGTCGAACGCGCGCTCGCCCACGTGGGCCTGCTCGACCAGGCCGGCCGCCTCTGGCACACCCTGTCCGGAGGCGAACGCCAGCGGGCACAGATCGCGCGGGCACTCGCTCAGGAGCCACGCGAGCTCCTCCTCGACGAACCGACCAACCACCTCGACATCCGACACCAGCTGGAGCTGCTCGACCTCGTCTGCGCGCTCCCGGTCACGACCGTGATCGCCATCCACGACCTCAATCTCGCCGCGATGTACTGCGACACGGTCGTCGTGCTGCGGGCCGGCCAGGTGGTCGCTGCCGGGGCACCGGGCGAGGTGCTGACCGCGGCGCTGATCGCGGACGTCTACGGCGTGGTGGCCGAGGTGACGCTGGACCCCCGCCGAGGCCACCCCGTCGTCACGTTCACGCGATGATCCCACCCGCTCTGGGCACCAGATGGCCCGAGCACCGTAGGCTCGCTCACTCCGAGCGCTCGAGCGTGCCGATCTCCGTGCCGCTCTCGTCGAGGACGACGAGGCTCGTGTCGGTCCAGGTGCCGGACGCTCCGCCCGACAACCAGGTGTCGACTCCCTCACAGGCCATCCGTGTGGACACCAGCGGCGCGAACTCGACCGTGTCGCCGTCGGCAGTCCACGAGCCCATGAGGCGGTTGCAGCCGTCGGTCCCCGTGACCTTGCCGTCCTCCGCGAACACCAGCGATGGGGTGTTCTGCGCGTCGGGGTCTCCCCAGACGCCGACGACACCGACAGCGTCGCCCGACTCGGCGGCAGGCGGTGTGGTCGAGGCGTCGGCGCCGCCCTCGGCTCCGGATGCGCATCCCGCGAGGGCGAACCCGAGCACTGCTGCGCCGATGACACCGAGGACTGCGGCGCGCCCCCGGTTCGACCTGGTGCCTGTGAACATGTCCATCCCCTCCAGCGGGTGGCCGCCCGACCGCGACTGGCTCGATGCTAGCGCGTCGACTCGTCGCAGCCCGCGATCGGCTGCGCCGTCCCCGTCACGGTGATGCCGCCGGTGACCGGGACGTCGACCGTCAGCAGACTGGGCGCGCCGACGTGGTGGCCCTGGCGGATGAGGATCCGAGCCGGCGGGGTGAGGAGGCCGAGCGCCCGCAGGTAGCCACCGAAGGAGGCGGCTGCGGAACCGGTCGCCGGATCCTCGGTGATGGCTCCGACCGGGAAGAGGTTGCGGGCCTCGACGAGCAGCTGGCCGTCCGCGTCGATCCCGTGATCGTGTACGACCGTCACCGTCCCGGCCCAACCCTGCTCATCCATCAGCGTGCGCAGGGCGGTCGGGTCGAAGGTGAAGGCGTCGAAGACCTGTTGCTCGCGGACCGCGACGACCGGGTGCCGGTTGCCGGCGAACGACTCGCGGAGCGGCCACCGCTCGTCGAGGTCGGAGCGTTCGAGCCCGAGCAGTGACAGCAGACGATCGGCGACCCCGGCGTCGAGATCGCGCACGGTGGGTTCGACGCTCGTGAACGACGCGGTGATCGAGCTGGCGTCGCCGTTCGTGTCGGCGTCGGATGCGGTCTCGACGACGAGGGGTCCGACGTTCGTCTCCAGCGTGAAGCGTCCGACGCCACGGCGCTCAGCCAGGGCGACGGCGGTGGCGATGGTCGCGTGCCCACAGAACGGCACCTCGGCACCGGGGGAGAAGTAGCGCATGCGCAGGTGGCGGTCGTCACCGTCGATACCCGGGTCGACGACGAACGCCGTCTCCGGATACGCGACCTCGGTGGCGATCGCCTGCATCTCGGCGTCGGTGAGCACCGAGGCGTCGAGGACGACACCCGCGGGATTGCCGCCACCGGGTTCGGCGGCGAAGGCCGTGAGGCGGAGGATCTCGGGCGGTCGCGTGGTCGACATCCGACGATGCTACCCGCTCGAAAAACCGGTGTCGCAGCGCGCCGGAGCGGCGTACCGTTCAGCCATGATCAACGACGATCCGACGGTGAGTAATCCCGACAACTACACGACCCTGTGGGAGAACGACTTCGTGCGTGTCCTGGACTACCAGGACACGCCGGGCACGCAGACCGTGCCCCACCGACATCCGAACAGCGTCATGATCACGCTGACCGACTTCCACCGCCGACTGCACTCGGGCGAGCGGGTGTTCGACACGGAGCTCCACGCCGGCAACGCGGTCTGGCTGCCCGCGCAGCGGCACTCCGGTGAGAACACCGGCACGACCCCGACGCACATCATCCTGGTCGAGCTGAAGGGCGCATCGGCCGGCGAGGTGTCGGAGGCCGTTCTCGGACCTGCTCGATGAGCGGTCGCGACGCTACCTGACCTGACAGGGCCTGACCCGCCGTGTCGCGCGGGTCGTGGCGGTCAGGCGCGCGGCCTGGCCCACATCACGACGCTGTACCAGGCGATGACCGCCACGACGCCGGCGATCAGCCCGCCGAGGACGAGGTCGCCGAACGGGTCGTCTCCCGCGACGCCGTTCAGGGTCCAGACGCCCAGGATCACCGCCGCGGCGAGGGCCGACGGGGTCAGCCAGCGCACTGCGTCGCGGAGGAGACCCGGTTTCGGAGCCCGGCGCCGGGCCGACCCGAGGGCGCCGATGACGGAACCGAGGATGGCAAGCCCGGCGAGGACCACCGTGAGGAGCCCAGGTGCCAGCGCCGCCGTCCGGGCCCAGGCCGCGGCATCGGCGTCGGCACCGGCGACCGTCCCAGCCGGGAGGTCGAGGACCACGCCGAGGTCGTCGCCACGGACGTCGAGCGGCCATCCGCCGTCGTCGTCAGGCGTGAGCTCGATGGTCGCCGTCTCGCGGCCGGAACCACCCTCGGACGCCGCCGGTCGCCAAGTCCCTGCCTCGGTGGGGGTCCACCCGGCATCGACGGCGTCGTCGAGGAGTTCGTCGTCGGCGGTGAAGCTGAGCCGGAACGGCCCCTGCGCGACGTCCTCGTCCCAGGCGACGCCGCTCGTCCAGCCGTCGAGGAACCCGACCCAGCTGACCCGGTCGACGTCCCGTCCATCGACAGTCGCGGAGACGGCCGGCCTCGTGGCGGTCGTCTGGATCACGACGTCGTGCAGGCCGGTGCGCACGTCGGCGAAGGTCGTGCGGAGCAGCAGCCGGCCCTCCGCCCGTTCCGTCGTGAAGGGCGCATCATCGCCGTCGACCGTCACCCGGTCGACCGTGAGGCCGAGGTCCTGGCCGTCGACGACGGCGGGCCATTCGCGCACCACCTGTGCGGGCACCGAGCCCTCGTCGGAGAAGTCCACACCGAGCCGTTCGGTGACGCGTAGTCGCGCACCGTCGCCGTCGGTCCGCGTGAGCTCCGCGTCGAGGTCGGCTGTCGCGATCGTCGTGAGGGTCGATCCGGGGATGTCGCCCGTGTAGGAACGGGGTGTCTCGGACTCCAGCGACGGCGCCGGGAGGACGTTCACAGCGACGATCGCGCCGACGACGAGCAGCACGGCGAGCACCCGGACGGCGATGCGCGGTCCGGTCAGGAAGCCCGCTCTCGACCCGTCGGCGCGCGAGGCGCGATCGGCCGCGGCCGCCGGCATCGTGATCTCCGGGGCGATCAGCGCGGCGACCCGTCTGCCCGTCACCCGAGGCGGAGCGCCGAGCACGGCGTAGGGCAGGAGGCGGTCGCGCAGGGTCGCGCGATCGAGCAGCTGCGTCCGCTCGGCGTAGACACGAATGCCGAGGAGGTGCTGCTTCACGAGCGCACCCCTGCGGGTCAGCGGCCGGGCAGTCAGGGCGATCGCGAGGACGATGACGGCGAAGACGGTCGAGATGGCGACGAAGGCGAGCGGCCACCACACCACCGCGAGCACGGTCTGATGGGAGAGCTGCCGGACGATGCCCCACTGGAGAAGCGTCAGCGCGATCGGTGCGGCGATGAACCAGTCACGCACGAAGCCCTTCGGCACCCGGCGGAGACCCGCCTGGACCTGCCCGGCGCGTTCCGGCCCGGTGAGGTACCGACGCAGGGCACGGGGTCGGTCGCCCAAGCGGCCGGCCCGCTTGGCGGCACCGGCCGCCGCGATGAGGCGCGCCTGTCGTTTGGCCTGCTGCTTCGTGCCGCTCACCGCGGCGTCCTTCAGTTTTTCGGCGAGCTCCATCGTCGCGGGCGACCGGAGGAGGTGCGCGGCGATGCGCGGCGAGATGCCCTCCGGCGGTTCCGACTGCGCGAGGTACCACGGACGTCCGCGGGCGTCACCCCACGCGACCGCACGGGCCGCGAACGACAGCAGGAGCGTCGCAGCGAGGACGAGCATCGGCAGGACAGGTCCGAAGGTCTGGACCCAGAAGATCCAGGACTGCGGGGGCATCGTGATCGAGCCGGCCTCGAACGGCATGGTGAACCGCGCCTGCGCGTGCGGTGGGGCCGCGTCGTCGCTCGTGAACGCGTAGGCCACCTCGCCGGGTGGGGCGTCTGGCTCCGGGGTCAGCCACTGCCCGGCACCCACGAGGGTCCATGCGAGGGAGCCGCGCGGTTGCCGGACGAGACGGTCGTCGAGCTCCTGTGGGATGGTCACCCGCACATCGAGCTTCGCCACGGCCTGCTGCAGGTCGGGGCCGAACACGTCCCACCGGAGCAGGTCGACGGGCTGCCCGGTGGCGGGGTCCGGAGCGACGTAGGCGAGATCGGAGAGCTGGTACCGGATGACGAGCTCGTGGTCGCCCGTGAGCTGCTCACCGGGGTCGACGACGAGCCGGAGGAAGACCGCTGCCCGCTCCCGGGTCACGTCCTGCTTCACGCCGTCCAACGTCACCGTGATCGCTGACGGGTCGAGGGCGTGACCCTGATACTCGGTCGCGAGCACGCGTTCGATCGTGCGGTCGTCGACGTCCTTCGGGAAGAACGCGTCGATGCGCTCCTCGACGTCGGTGACGAGTCGGCCGTCCTCGTCTGTCGTCACGCGGTAGTCGGCGCTGAAGGAGCGGGCGATCCAGGTGTCGGTGACGTCGGATGCCTCGTCGGTGAGGTCGTCGAGAGTGAGCGGCGGATTGATGACCGGGCCGACGAGGAGGATGATCCCTCCGATGGCGACGAGTCCCCAGAGCTGGCGCAGCCCGCTGCGGAGGCGGGAGCCGCCACGAGACTGCAACCAACGCTCGACGCGCAGGAGCCAGGCGGAGAGGACGGTCCACAGTGGCGTGTGCCGTGGCGCGGGATCCGGGATGCGGGTGTCGGGTTCGCCCACGCCGTCCGGTTCCGTCACGTCGTCGAGTGTAATCCCGTGGCGTCGCGCGCCCTGACGCCAGCCGTCGCTCGGCGACGCCGGGAGCTCAGCGACGCCGGGACGTGAAGGCGACCGCCTGGTGACCCGTCTCGGTGACGTCGCGCTCGGCCGCCGCACGCTCGCGCCCGAGGTCGAGCGACCGGGAGAGGAGCACATAGGCGATCGCGGAGGCGGCGAGACCGATGAACAGCGCGAGGTCGGCACCGCCGAGCGCCTGCGCGATCGGACCGGTGAACCACACCGTGACGACGAACGGGATCATCGCGACGATGCCGATCGCGTAGGCGAGGAGGCCACGCCAGCCCCAGGCGCCGTAGACGCCGTTCGGGGTGAAGATGTCACGGACGACGTAGTGACCCTTCCGCACGAGGTAGTAGTCGACGAGGTTGATCGACGTCCACGGCACGAGGACGTAGAGCAGGACGACGAGGAAGCTGCTGAAGTTCGCGAGGAACTCGCCGGTGCTCAGCAACGAGCCGATGACGGCGGCCGAAGCGATCGCGAGACACGTGACGACCCGCAGGGTGCGCGTCGGCCGGACCGGTCGGATGGAGTCGATGATCGTGATGGTCTCGATCGACGCCGCGTAGATGTTGACCGTGATGACGCTGATCAACCCGGGCAGCGCGGCCACGAGCAGCCAGGTCCCGGAACCCGGCAGGATGGCGTCGGCGGCGTCACGCACCCCTTCGAGCGGGTCGGCGCCCTGGAACGCGCTGGCGACGAACGCACCGAGCCCCATCAGCCAGACCGCGCCGACGAACACGCCGCCGTAGGTGTAGAACAAGGCCCGCCCGGGGTTCGTCTGCGGCGGGAGGTAGCGCGAGTAGTCGGAGACGTACGGTGCCCAACCGAGCGCGTAGGCCGCGGCGCCGCCGAACTGCACGAGGAATGCGACCCAGCTGAAGTTCGCGAGCGACAGCGCGTCGGCCGGCAGCGGCACGACGAAGGGGACGACGACGGTGAACAGCCCGAAGGTGATGAGGAACAGTGCGGTGAGCCACGACTGCGTCCGGTGGATCCAGGAGTAGCCGAAGATCGCGAGGAGGACGGCGACGCCGCTGATGAGCACGTACCAACCCGCACCGGCGTCGACACCGGTCGTCATGGTGAGGACGTCCGCGCCGAGCATCTGGTTGAACATGTTGAAGCCGACGAGGCTGAAGACGACGATCGCGCAGATGAGGACGACGCCGCGGTAGCCGAACTGCGCGCGCGACTGGATCATCTGCGGGAGTCCCAGCTGCGGCCCCTGTGCGGAGTGGAAGGCCGTGAACACGGTGCCGACGGCCACGCCGAGGACGATCGCGAGGAGGGACGTCGCGAGGTTCGCTCCGAGCGCGGCGCCGAGCATGCCGGTCGCCAGGGTCGTCACCTGCGCGTTCGACATGAACCAGAGCGAGAACAGCGAGCGCGGGCGACCGTGGCGCTCATCGAGCGGGATCCAGTCGATGGAGCGGGATTCGACGAGGGACGGCTGGGCGTCACCCGCTCCGGCGGCGGAACCGGGCGTGGACGAGGGGGCGGCGGGTGTCGCCATGGCTGGCCTCCAGGGCTCGGGCGGTCGAGGAGTGCGACGGGCAGCGGGGGTCTGCCTCGGGTCGGGGACTCGCTCGTGCCGACGACGGTATCCGCAGCTCACGGACGGGCACAATCGGCCATGCCCCGATCCCAACCATCGGGGAACACGATGGTCCCGTCCGCGAGGGCTTCGTATGATCGCTGGATGACCAGCACCGACCCCACGGGGGCAACCGACCACAGCGACCCCGACGCGCGGAGCATCCGGGTCCGTGCCCAGGAACTCGCCCCCGTCCTCGGCGACCTCGACGGCAACCTGCGCACGATCGAGGCGGCCATGCGGGACGCCGTCGCCGACGGGGTGCAGCTCCTCGTGCTGCCCGAGCTCGCGACGAGCGGCTACTACCTGGGCAGCCCGGAGGCGGCCCGCGCGGTCGCGCTCCCGAGCGACGCGTCGGTGTTCACCGAGTGGGCGTCGCTGCTCCCCGAGGACGCCGTGGTGGTCGTCGGGTTCTGCGAGCTGGACGGCGAGGAGATCCGCAACAGCGCCCTGGTCCTCGGCGCCTCGGGTGTGCTCGGTGTCTACCGGAAGGTGCACCTGTGGGACGAGGAGCAGTCCGTGTTCGTGGCGGGTCGCGAGACCCAGCCGGTGGTCGAGACGCCGCTCGGCCGGCTCGGCGTCCTCGTCTGTTACGACCTCGAGTTCCCCGAGGTGCCGCGGAGTCTGGCGCTCCGGGGAGCGGACCTCCTCGTCGTCCCGACGAACTGGCCCCTGGTCGAGCGGCCGGAGGGCGAGCGGGCACCCGAGGTCGTCCAGGCGATGGCGGCGGCGCGCGCGTCCGCGATCCCGATCGTGTGCTGCGACCGCACCGGCACCGAGGCCGGCAACCCCTGGACCGAGGGCACCACGATCATCCCGGCCGACGGCTGGCCCGTCGGGCGGAAGGACGAGCGCGGGCGGGTGGACGCGACCGTCCGCATCGACCGGGGCGCGACCCGGATCGGTCCGCGCAACGACGTCCTCGCCGACCGGCGCCCCGAGCTGTACGGCGCAGTGACGGGAGAACGCTCCTCGCTAGGCTGACCGCATGACCCTCGCGCAACTCCGCGCCTTCCTCGCCGCCTACGAGAGCGGCTCCTTCACCGCCGCAGCCGCCGAGCTCGACAGCAGTCAGGCCTCCGTGTCGGAGCTCGTCAGCCGCCTCGAGCGCGAGATCGGCCTGCAGTTGTTCGCCCGCGGTGCGCGTCGGCTCGTCCCGACGGCGGCCGCCGAGGAGCTGCGCGAACACGCCAGACGCGCGGTCGCCGCGATCGACGGCGGACTCGACGCGCTCTCGGCGATCACCTCCCTCGACGGTGGCGTGTGCACCTTCGGCGTCCTGCGCAACGCCGCCTACTACGAGCTGTCCGACCTGGTGCAGCGCTTCCACCAGCGCTACCCCAACGTGCGCGTGCGACTCGTGGGGTTGAACTCGGCACTCGTCGCGGACTCCGTGGCGAGCGGCGAGATCGAGGCCGGGCTCGTCGTCCTCCCGGTGCCCGTCGCGGGCCTCGCCATCCGGCCCCTCTTCCGCGACGAGGTCTTCTACGCCTCCACCACGAGGGATCCCGCGGCGGGCCCGGTCGGGATCGACGAGTTCGCCGACGCCAAGCTCGTGCTCTACGACGCCTACGCCGGGTGGCGGGACCCCACGCGTCTCCAACTGCTGGAGCGCGCTCGCCTGCAGGGGCGGTCGATCGAACCGGCCGTCGAGGTCGAGCACGTGGAGACCGCCCTGAGCCTCGCCGCGACCGGGGCCGCGGACACGATCGTCTCCGGCACGGTCGCCCGCACCGGCGGATTCCCGGAGCAGTTGACGCTCACCCCCTTCGCCGAGCCGCTCTACGACACGATCGCGCTCGTCCAGCGCGAGGGCGCCTACCTGTCGCCGGCCACCGCGCGGATCGCCGAACTCGCCGAGCACACCCTGCTCGCGGCGGCGGAGCCCGACCAGGTGATCGCGACCACCCCGAGACGCTGAGCGTCGCCCGCGGACCGGCGTATCGGGTGACCCGATGGCTCGCGCAGGTACGTCCCCCGTTGTCGCCCCCGCGCCGCGTTCGTACGCTCGCACCATGCGATTCAGCCCTCCCGTGCTCCAGTCCCTCGACGGCTCCTTCCGTCACCTCAAGACCCCGCTCGTCGACGCTCCTCCGGCGCAGCGCGACCCGGCCGTCATCGAGACCGTCTCCGCGATGCTCCTCGACATCGAGCGGCGCGGCATGGACGCCGTGCTCGACGCCGCGCGACGGCTCGACCGGTACGAGGGCGGCGACGTCGAGCTGACGCCCGAGCAGATCGCGACCAGCGGCGACCGCCTCCCCGCGGACCTCCGCGCAGCCATCGACCTCGGTGGCGAGCGCACCCGTGCTTTCGCCCAGGAGCAGCGCTCCCACCTGCAGGACTTCGAGACCGAGCTCGTGCCCGGACTCGTCACGGGCGTGAAGTACGTCCCCGTCTCCCGGGTGGGTGCCTACCTCCCGGCCGGCCGGTTCCCGCTCACCGCCAGTGCGTTCATGACGGTCGGCGTCGCCAAGCAGGCCGGTGTGCCGACGGTCATCGCCTGCACCCCGCCACAGCCGAACGGCGGCGCGAACGACGCCGTGGTCTACGCCGCGCACGTCTCCGGTGTCGACCGGGTCTTCGTCCTCGGGGGCGTCCAGGCGCTCGCCGCCATGGCCTACGGTCTACTCGGCGAGCTGCCGATCGACATGCTCGTCGGTGCGGGCAACGCCTTCGTCGCCGAGGCGAAGCGACAGCTGTTCGGCACGGTCGCGATCGACCTCCTCGCCGGTCCGTCCGAGGTGGCCGTACTCGCGGACGAGACCGCGGACCCGATCCTGGTGGCCGCGGACCTGCTCGGCCAGGCCGAGCACGGACCGAACTCACCGGCCGCGCTCGTGACGACGTCGGAGGAGCTCGGCCGCGCGGTCATCGCCGAGGTCGAACGCCAACTCCCGACGCTCTCCACCGAGTCGATCTGCGGGCCCGCCTGGCGAGACTACGGCTCCGTGACCGTGGCCGACGACCGCGAGACCGCCGCGGCGCTCATGGACGACCTCGCCCCGGAACACCTCGAGGTCATCACGGCCGACGACGTCTGGTACCACGAGCGGTTGCTCAACTACGGATCGATCTTCCTCGGCGCGTGGAGCACCGTCGCCTACTCGGACAAGGGCATGGCCGGCACGAACCACGTGCTCCCGACCGCCGGCGGCGCCAAGCACAGTGCCGGGCTCTCGGTGTCGCGGTTCCTGAAGCCGCTCACCTACCAGCGGATCGCCGAGGCGGCGACACCCGAGCTCGCCGACGCGGTGCAGGTCATCTCCGATTCGGAGGGCATGGCGGCGCACAGCGCGACCGCGACGCTCCGCACGGCCCGGCTCAGCTGAGGCAGGCCCGGCCCCCCTCCGGTCCCTGAGCTTGTCGAAGGGCATTTCGACAGGCTCAATGACCGGGATGATGGCTCAGTCACTCTGGCGAAGCGCGTGCTGGGCCTCCTGCATCGCCTCGTCGAAGTCCAACTCGGGGTCGTGGAGGATCCGGGCGGTCGCGCGAGCGTGCGCACGGGCCTCTCGCTCGAACGCCTCGGATGAGGCCGTCTGTTCGACGGGTTCGATCGAAGGCTCGCCGATCGTGGCGAACGCACGGGTGAGGCTGAGCTGCACCTCGCGGTCGCCGCGGCCGAACTGCCTCGCCAGCAGCTCGGCGAGAGCCGACGCCTCCCGCTCCGGGGCGACCCCTGCGGCGGTGCGCCAGGCGGCTCGGGCGACCTGATCCTCCTCGTCCTCCAGCAGTGCGAGGGTGATGGCCGACCAGGTGCGTGGGTCTCCGGTCTTCGAGAGGGTGTGCAGCGCCTGGCTGCGTGCCTGTGGGAAGACCGACCCGAGTTCCTCCATCAGGCGAGGAACGGTCACCTCGGGGTCGTGCCGCACGAGTGCCCAGGTCAACATGTCGCGCACGAAGAAGTCGGGCTCCACGGCGCAGCGGTCGACGAGGACCTCGATATAGGCGGTCCTCGGGGTGGTGCCCGCAGCGAGTGCAGCCTGGAGCCGGTCTGAAGAGGCCGGCACGCGGAGGGCGCGGGCGAGCCCGTTCGCGGCGGCGTCGTCGTATTCCGAGGACATCTCGACCACCTTCCGGGGTGTGGGGACGGGTTTCCAGCGTAGGTGTCCGGTGACGCCGACGGCCCCCTATGACGGCGCTCGTCGTGCGGACAGCCAGACTGGACCCATGATCACCATCCACCTCCGCTACCAGATCGACCCCGAGCAGCTCGACACCTTCACCGAGTACGGGCGGCGCTGGATCCGCCTCGTGAACCGGCTCGGTGGCGACCACCACGGCTACTTCCTCCCAGCGGAGGGCGACAACGACGAGGCGTTCGCGCTGTTCAGCTTCCCCTCGCTCGCCGCGTACGAGCAGTACCGCATCGCCGCGACGACGGATCCGGAGTGCATCGAGGCCTACGAGCTCGTGCGGGGCACCGGCTGCATCGTGCGCTTCGAGCGTCGCTTCCAGACACCGCTCTTCGGCGACGAGATCGCCGGGGAGGGGGCAGCGTGACCGTCCCGACCGTCGACACGTCGAAGCTCGCGGAACTCGACACCATCCTGACGCCGAGACTCCGCCTGGTGCCGCTCGGCCCCGCCCACTTGGAACCGACGCTCCGCGGACTCGCCGACCCGGAGACCCTGCGCCTCACCGGTACCCATGGCCCGATCCCGCGCCAGGCGATCGAGCGACACCTCGCGACCGTCGGTGGTCAGGACGATCGAGCGGACTGGGCCGTGACCGCGATCGATTCGGGCGAGTACCTCGGTGAGGTGGTGCTGAACGAGCTCGACGAGGACAACGCGTCGATGAACTTCAGGATCGCGTTGGCTCCCGGGCGGACCGGACAAGGCTTCGGGACGGAGGCGACGACGGCTGTGCTCGATCATGCGTTCTCCGTGCTGGGACTGCACCGGGTCGTCCTCGACGTCTACTCGTTCAATCCGCGGGCGGAACGCTCCTACGTCAAGGCCGGCTTCGTGGTCGAAGGACGACAGCGTCACACGCTCTGCTGGGACGGCGAATGGGTCGACTCGATCCTGATGTCGGTCCTCGCCACCGACGAGCGACCGGCCGCCGGCTGACCTCGCCGTCCAGACGGCTCAGGAGGGTGCGCGGAACGTCAGGGTGAACGAGGTCGGCGTGTCCTCGGTGAGCAGTGAGCCGTTCAGGAGTTCGGCGCGTTCGCTCAAGCCGACGAGGCCGTGGCCCGCGGACGACCACGAGCTGTCCGACGTGCGTGCGGGTCGGGCGTTCCGGATGACCACGGTGACCTCGTCTGCGGAGGCTTCGGCGCGCACGTCGACCGCGGCGCCCGGCGCATGCTTCCGCGCGTTCGTCAGTCCCTCCTGCACGGTCCGGTAGATCGCCCGCTGCACGGGTGCGGGGAGGCCGTCCGGCAACTCGATGGCGGAGGTGACGTCGATGCCGCTGTCCGCGATCAACCGGTCGAGGTCGTCGACCGTCGGTTGCGGGGCCAGCGGTGCATGACCGGTCTCCGCGCGCAGCAGCGTCACCATGTCCCGCAGCTCGTCGAGCGTGCGCGACGCGAGCGAACGGATCGTCACCGCCATCCGCTTCGTCCCGGGTTCCTCGGTCTGCACCTGGATCGCGCCGGCCTGGACAGCGATCAGACTGACCTGGTGGGAGACGACGTCGTGCATCTCCCGGGCGATGCGCGTGCGCTCTTCGACGAGGACGTCGGAGGCGATGCGTGCCCGCTCGCTGCGTCGGACCTGTTCGAGGTCGTGTATGCGGTCGAACAGTTCGCGGCGGGTGCGGACGAGCAGACCGAAGGCGATCGGTGCCGCGGCGTAGAGTGCGGCGTACACGATGGACAGGATCGTGTAGTTGGGCGACGTCCACCCCCACCACGGCACCGCGGCGAGGACGAAGACCACGGCGCCCGTCGTGACGAGCCGCCAGCGTCGCCGTTCCCGCACCGCGACGGAGAAGAGCGACGCCAACCCGGCCAGGGTGGCGAGGTTGAGGGTGAAGGCCGGCACGGCGAGGAGGAGCGACAGCCACGGCCAGCGTCGCCGGAAGATCAGACCGACGGCAGCGGCGATCGCCAGGCTGGACTCCCAGGGCGTCGCCCACTCGAGCGTCGTCAGGCTCTCGACGGCCGCCGCCGCGATGAGGGCGAGTTCGAGGAGGACCGACCAGAGCCGCGAGCGCCGCTTCACCGGGGGTCCGCCTCGTCGCCGCGGACCCCGGCACGCTCGGCGATGATGGCGGCTTCGAGTCGGGTCGTCACCTCGAGTTTGCCGAGGATGGCACTCACGTGGTCCTTCACGGTCGCGCGGCTGAGGTGCAGTGCCTCGCCGATCTCGGTGTTGGACGCGCCCGTCCGGAGCGCCGCGAGCACGTCCTGTTCGCGGCCGGTCAGCCCGGACAGTCGCTTCGCCGCCTCGCGGTCGGCGGTGCGGGCGAATCCGCCGACGAGCGTCCGTGACACCTGCGGCGAGAGCACGATGCCGCCCGCGGAGAGGGATCGGAGCAGCATGGGGAGCTGCTCCGGGTCCGTGTCCTTCACGAGGAACCCCGCGGCGCCGCTGCGGAGGGCGCGGGCGATGTAGTCGTCGGAGTCGAAGGTGGTGAGGATCGCGACGACGGGCGGGTCGTCCCAGGTCTGCAGCTCGTCGAGGATGTCGAGCCCGTTGCGCCCGGGCATGCGGACGTCCAGGAGGACCACGTCGGGACGGCTCGAGCGGATCGCCTCCACGGCGCCGATCCCGTCGACCGAGGCGACGACCTCGATGTCCTCGACGGCACCCAGGATGAGTTCGAATCCGGACCGCACCAACGCCTCATCGTCGACGATGGCCACTCCGATCACGGTGTCCTCCTCAGCTCGACTCTCACCCTACGAGTCCCGGGAACCGGGCGGCGACGGCCGGGAGGCTGAACCCGCCAGGTGGCGGGGGTGGAATAGCCCGCAGCAGGATGCGCGTCGCGCCGACCCGGGCGGATACTGAAGCGCCCCGGTGACGTGCGCGCCACTCGGAGCATCGACATCGAGGGTGTCGATCGAACGTCCGGGGGAACCACGATGCGAGAACAGTCATGATACGAGTGCGCGTTGAGCAGCGGATCCCGCTGTCGAAGCCCTTCCACGCCGCCGGTGAACTCGAACAGCTCGAACGCGTCCTCGCCGGAGACCACGTCCACGGCGACGGTGCCTTCACCGCGTCGGCATCCGAGCGCCTCAGGGACCTCACTGGCGCGCCGCACGTGCTCCTGACCACCTCGGGGACCCACGCGCTCGAGATGATGACCCGCCTGATCGGCGTCGGTCCCGGCGACGAGGTCATCCTGCCGACCTTCACCTTCCCGTCGGCGGCGAACGCGGTCGTCCTCGCCGGAGCGACGCCCGTCTTCGTCGACAGCGACCCGGTGACGGGCAACCTGGACCCGCAGCACGTCGCCGACGCCATCGGCCCACGCACGCGGGCGGTGTCGGTCATGCACTACGGCGGTGTCCCCGTGGACGTGCAGGCGTTCCAGCAGCTCACGGGCGAGCACGGGCTGCACCTGCTCGAGGACAACGCGCACGGCCTCGGGGTCGCCGGCGACGGTGTCCGCCTCGGCACGGTCGGAGCGATGGCGGCCCAGAGCTTCCACGACACGAAGAACGTGCACTGCGGCGAGGGCGGCGCCCTGCTCATCTCCGACGAGACCGTCCTGCTCCGCGCCGAGATCATGCGCGAGAAGGGGACCGATCGGGCCCAGTTCCTCCGCGGGCAGGTCGACAAGTACAGCTGGGCGGACCTCGGGTCGAGCTACCTGCCGAGCGAGCTCAACGCCGCCGTCCTCGACGCCCAGCTCCGCGACTTCGACCTCATCCAGGGGCATCGGCATCGCATCTGGGACCGTTATGCGGCCGAACTCGCCGAGTGGGCTCACGATCGCGGCGCGACGCTCATGGACCCGCCCGGTGGCGTGCATGCCGCGCACCTGTTCTTCCTCCTGCTGCCGGATGCGCAGGTGCAGCAGGAGTTCCTGCGCCACCTCCAGGCGCACGGTGTCGGAGCGGCCTTCCACTACGTGCCGCTGCACTCGAGCGCGGCGGGCCGGCGCTACGGCAGAGTGGTCACCGAGCCGCAGCACGCGGTCCGGTTCGCCGAGCGTCTCGTCCGGCTCCCGTTGTGGCCGGCCATGACGGACGACGAGGTGGACCGGGTCATCACGGCGGTCCGCGCGTTCGGACCCGTGACACCAGCGGCACCAGCAGCACCTGCGGCACTCGCAGCGACGGCATCGACGGGACAGGACTCCATATGGGCATGATCGGGCAGGGGCTCCGAGCCATCCGCGGCGAGGGCGTCCGATCGACGCTCTGGCGCGCCGCGCACTTCGCCGACGGACGGTTCAACCCGATGCGGCGCAAGCCGACGGACCTGTACCCGAGCGACGCCATCGCCGCAGACTGGACGGTGCCGCGGAACTTCAACGCCGTCGAGTTCCCGGAGCGCCCCTACGACGTGGCGTGGTTGATCTCGCCGCCGAGCCGGACCTCGGGCGGGCACCAGAACGCCTTCCGGTTCATGGAGTTCCTCGAGCGCGCCGGGCACCGGCTCACGATCTACCTGTACCAGGCGTCGGCCCAGCCCGCGGTCGACATCCCCGGGATCCGGGCGATGATGGCTGCGAGCAGCGCGTACCCGGAGCTGCAGGCCGACCTCGTCCGGTACGACCCGACGACCGGCATCGCGCCGGGCGCGGACGTCGTCGTGTCCTCCGACTGGCAGACGGCCTACCCCGCGTTCCGCTACGAGGGGCCGGCCAAACGGTTCTCCTTCGTGCAGGACTTCGAACCGTGGTTCTACCCGGCCAGCAGCGAGTACGTGCTCGCGGAGAACACCTACCGGTTCGGGTTCCACGGCTTCTCCGCTGGGCCGTGGCTCGCGCAGAAGGTCGCGGACGAGTACGGGATGAGCTGTGACCACTTCGACTACTCGGTCGACAAGCAGCACTACTCGCACGTGAACGACGCGCCCCGCACCGAGATCCTGTTCTACGCCCGCCCGCCGACTCCTCGACGCGGTTGGGAGATCGGCGAGCTCGCCCTGACCGAGTTCCACCGGCTGCGCCCCGACATCACGATCAACCTCGTCGGTTGGGACATGTCGGGATACGAGACCGGGTTCCCGTTCGTCAACCGGTCGGCGATGGACATCTCGGAGCTCAACGCGGTCTACAACCGGTGTGCCGCGGGTCTCGTCCTCTCGCTGACCGACATGTCGTTGCTGCCGCTCGAGATCATGTCCTCCGGCGTCGTGCCCGTCGTCAACGACAGCCCGAACACGACCGGGGTACTCGACAGCGAGCACATCGAGTACGTCCCGTTGTCGCCCGCGGCCATCGCCCGTCGCCTCGTCGACATCGTCGAACGGCCCGACGCGGTCGAGCACGCGAAGCGGATGTCGGCGTCGATCACCGCCGCGGACTGGTCCGACCCGGGCGCGCAGTTCGTGGCGCAGTTCGAACGCGCGATGCGCACGTCGATCTGACGCGCCTCCGCCGGGTCGGCCCGCTAGGACCGGTCAGCCCGCCCGCACCTGTCGGCCACGCGAGTCGATGTCGGGCACCGTGGCGGTGGTGGCCGCTTCGCGCGAGCCGAGGGCGGTGAGTGCAAGCTCGACCGCCTCCCGCACGCTCAAGCCGGTCGCCGTGAGGGTGTTCAGCTGCGCGAGGGCCTCGGGATCCACGATGACGACCGAGACGGGCGACTCGGGCCCCGCCTCGCCCACGGCGGACCCGGCGCGAGCCCGACGGGTGGTGAGCCCGCGAGCGATCCACGCCCGGTTCCGCTCGACATCGATCTTCAACAACCGTTTGTTGTTCCGGACCCGTTCGGCGACGAGTCTGCCCTCGTGGATGTCGGAGTACACCTGCCAGCGCGGGTAGAGGAGCCGGGTCGCGAGGTCGGTCGGTCGCAGGGGGACCGGGAGGTCGTCGATGAAGTCCTGCAGCACGGCGTCGGCGAGCGCCTCGCGGAGCGGTCGCCGCTGCAGGGTGTCGTCGGGCGAAGCTGGGAACGGCAGGGTCATGGGGATCCGGTGGTCAGAGGTCGGGTATGGTCCAGTGTCACTCCGGGTCCTGCGCCCCGGGTGGACTTCACCTGGAAACCACCCCGGAACCAACCCCTGCAATCCGTTGACCGTGCAAGTGCCGGTCTCATCGCACGGACCTGATCGGCAGCACGGCGAGTCCGCCCAGGACGGCGAACACGATCGCCGCGACATACAGCGCGTGATAGTTCTCCCCGCCACCGAGCGCGAGCAGGGGGACGGCGACGATCGGTACGAGCAGCTGTGGGAGCTGGTACGACAGTGAGACGATGCCGAGGTCCTTGCCGGCCTCGTCGAACGACGGCAACACCTCCGTCATGAGGGCGATGTCGACGGACACGTAGGCCCCCTGCGCCGCTCCGACGATGAAGATGCCGACGAGGAACACGGTGACGTCGGGGGAGATGATCGCGACCCCGAGTCCGACCGCGCTCAGGAGGCTGGAGACGAGCACGATCGGCTTGCGTCGCCCGGTCCGGTCGGAGATCCAACCGAACAGGACCGTCATGACGATGTTCCCGACCGTGAAGATGATGAGCGCGTTCGCCTGGACACCCGACGCCTGCTCCTTCGGGATGCCCAACTGGTCGATGATGAAGAACAACAGGTAGATCGACACCGAGACGATCGACATCGTCACGAGCAGGCGGCAGGCCCACGCCCAGAAGAAGTCGCGATAGCGCACGGGATTCAGCCAGTACGTGGACAGGATGTCGGCCACGCGCAACGGCGGAGCAGGTACCGTCCGCACGATGTCCCGGAGCCCGAACACGAGCGCGGTGCTCAGGACGCCGCCGATCAGGCCCGGCACGACGAACCAGGTCCACCGCGCGTCATTGGGGAGGGCGGCGACGATCTGCGCACCGACGATCAGGGCGAGCCCGCCCGAGACGCTGGCGGCGGCTGCGACACGCGCCCGGATCCGCGCCGGGATCTGATCGGCGAGCAGCGCGTGCACCGCCATGTTCGTCGCACCGAAGCCGAGCTGCACGATGCTCCACCCCAGGATCGTCACCGCGAGACTGTCACCCGTCGCCAGGATCGCGACCCCGCCGAGCGCCACGACCGCTCCGCCGAGCATCCACGGCCGCCGCATCCCGAAGCGCGAACGCGAACGGTCGGACAGCCGGCCGAACAGCGGCGTGATGATCATGATGACGATGCCGCCGACCGCCGCGACGATCGAGAGGTTCGTCCCCTTCGTCGCGTCGTCGAGGAACGCGAGGGCCTTCGGGATCGACGCCCCGCTGATGGTGCCGAGCGCCAACGTGACCCCGAACCACGCCAGGACGAACAGCGGCAGGAAGCCGCGCGCCTGCGGTGACCCGGGGACGGCGTCCGGATCGACCGCCGCGACGGGGACGGCGTCACCGATGCGCGGCTCCGGCTCGACGGGCCCCGTGGACGGACCGGTGGGTGGGGTGAGAGCTGACATCATCGTCTCCTCGGCTGGATCGGTTCGGGTACGAGCGGGTTCGTCCCGTAGGCCTCACGGAGCGCGGTGGCCTGGACCGCCTGCCACTCCCTCGCGCCCGCCATGACGGCCGTGAGACCACCCGACGCATGGACGTGGCCGCGCCCGATCCACGTCACCGTCGGGACCCCCGCCTCCACGAGTCGGCGTCCGTACGCCAGACCCGCGTCGCGGAGCGGGTCGTGCTCGGCGACCTGGATCAGCGTGGGCGGCAGGTCCGAGAGGTCGTCGGCCTCGAGCGGGGAGGCATAGGCGTCCGCCGCCCGCGGACCGCCGAGGTAGAGCGGCACGAGTGCCTCCGCGTCGTCCAGTCCGAACCCGCGCGCGTACCGTGTGGCGGAGTCGCCCGACGGGGTCAGCGACACCGCGGGGACCTCGAGCGCCTGATGGACGAGGGGGAGGTCACCCGAGTCACGCAGGTGGAGGACGGCGCTCGCCGCGATCCCGCCACCCGCCGAGTTGCCGGCGATGCCCAGGCGGCCCGGGTCGACGTCGAAACGGCTCGGGCCTGCTTCGGAGGTCAGGACCCGCAGGGCGTGGATGGTGTCGTCGACGGCGGCCGGATAGGGGTGCTCGGGCGCGAGCCGGTATCCGAGCGCGACGACCTGGATCCCGGCGGCGAGGGCCCGGGCTGCGAGCAGTCGGTCGTTCAGGAGCTCGTGGACGGTGCCGGACGTGAAGCCGCCGCCGTGCAGCGCGAGTTGGGTCGGCGCCGGAGACGGGAGTCCTTCCGGGCGGTACCGGCGGAGCTCGAGCGGGCCGGCGGGTCCGGCCGGTCCGTCGATCCAGCTCGTGGTGATCTCGACCGACGGTGGCGCGGGTTCGGTGAACTCCTCCGCCAGGAGGTCGGAGAGCCGCCGCGCCGCCTGCCGACGGAGGGCCACGTCCGAGGAACGGAGTGCCGGCAGCTGCTCCGCGTGCTGCTCGATCCGCCCAGCCCAGGCGAGGATGCCCGGATCCAGCCGCAGCTCCTCCACGGACATCACCGCGAGGCCTCCGCCGGCTCGCGGAGCGGCGCGCCGTAGCTCACCGGGTCCTCGTGCAGCGTCCGCAGGGTCGCGATGACGTCGCGGTGCAGGTGGTCTGCCGCCGGGACATGACCGGTCAGCCCGCCGGAGGTGTGCGTCTGCCCGATGTACCGGACGCAGCTCACCGGCACGTCGGCCTCGCTCAGCACGCGGGCGTAGGCCTCGCCGTCTCCGCGGAGCGGGTCCATCTCCGCCGTGTAGATGACGGCCGGTGGCAGATCCCGGTGGTCGGTCGCGAGGAGTGGCGACGCGTACGGTTCGTGCTGCGTCGCCCGGTCCGGCCCCAGGTACTGGAGCACGAGCTGGCGCGCGAGGCGACGCAGGATGGCACCCGGCACCTGCGTGATCCCGCGGGCGTCGAGGTGTCCGCGCGTCAGGTCGAGCGCCGGAGCCTCGAGCAGCTGCAGCCGGATCGGCCGCTTGGTGCGGTCCCGGTTCATGTGGGTCACGGCGGCGGCGAGGTTCCCGCCCGATGATGCACCGCCGATCGCGAGTCGGTCGGGGTCACCGCCGAGTGAACGCGCGTGCTCGGCCGCCCACTCGAACACGGACCAGCACTGCTCCGGTTGCGCGGGGTACCGGACCTCCGGGGCCAAGGAGTACTCGCCGGCGACAATGATGACACCGGCCTCCCTGGCGCGGCGACGGAACCCGGCGTCCCAACCGATCCAGTCGATCCCGGCGATCGTGAAGCCACCGCCGAAGAAGTACACGAGGACGGGCCGGCCACCGGATGCACCGTCGGCCAGGGCGGGGAGTCGCTGCTGGTCGGGCCAATAGACGCGGAGCCGTGCGTCCGGGTGGCTGGGCACGTGGACGGTGTGGTCCTCGGTCGCTGCCACGAGGGTCTCGGTGCCGAGCGCCTCGGAGGACACCCGGTCGAAGGCGGCCGCGTGTGCTCGCCGCCCGACGGGATCCTTCGGCTCGGGCGTCTGCAGCGCTGCCAGACGCTTCGTGATCGCCGTGACGAACGCGTCGACGGTGGGCTTGCTCCGAGCCATGGTGTTCCTCCGATCCCGGCATCGATGCCGTGTCCGGTTCGAGTATCCGCTATCGAAGAACTTCGATCAAAGAACTTTTCACGAGCTAGGATCGTCGGAGGAGGTGCGCCATGGACGAGCGACCGCAGAAGGCGACGATCTACGCGGTGGCCAAGCGTGCCGGCGTGAGCATCTCCACCGTCTCCCTGGCCATCAACCACCCGCAGCGGGTGAACGAAGCGACGCGACGATCGGTCATCGCCGCGGCGACGGAGCTCGGTTACCGCGGTGGTGCCGCCGCGAGCGGTGCCCAGCGGATCGCCGTCGCGGCGCCGTTCTCGAGTTACGCCTCCTACTACCGCCGACTGTCGGGGATCATGGAGCGCGCCGCGATGGACTCGGTCGAGATCGTCGTGCACGACCTCCCGTCGGCGGCGGGGAGCGACAGTCCCGTCCTCGACGCGCTGCCCATGCGAGCGGGGATTGACGGCATCGTGGTGATGGGCGTGCCGCTGTCACCGGCCGCGTTGGAGTCGAAGGCGCTCCCCGGCCCGCCCGTCGTCCTCGTCGACGTCCCGGACGGCGCGCAGCGGCGACTCGGCCTGCCCTCCGTCCTCATCGACGACGAACGGGGTGGCGAACTCATCGCCCGACATCTGTCGGAGCTCGGTCATGAACGGGTGGTGTTCCTCCACGAACCGCAACGCTCCGAGGAGTACGTTTCGGCCGGCATGCTGCGGGCGCGCGGCCTCGGTCACCTGCTCTCCGTCTCCGAGGCCGTGGCCGACGTCGCCGCGACAGACCTCGTCGAAGCCGTCGGTGCCGCGCTCGAGCGGGCGTTCCGGGTCGATCCGGAAGCGACCGCCGTGGTCGCCAACCACGACGAGCTGGCCGCCGCCGCGCACCGGGCGTTCCGCGTCACCGGCGCGCACCTGCCCGTGGGCCGCTCGCTCGTCGGCTACGACGACGGACCGCTGGCGTCGGCACTCGACCTCACGACGGTCCGCCAGCCGTTCGAGGAGTCCGGGTACGCCGCGCTCGATCTCCTGCTCGGCCGCCTCTCGGGTGAGCACGCCCGCGTCTCATCGGTCCAGCTCGCACCCGACCTGGTCGTCCGAGGCACCACCTTCCGCGTCTGACCCGACCCCGCGAGCGCCCGCCGCCGCGACGCTGTTAGCCTCGTCGCACGAACACCACCGTTGAGGGAGGAATCGTCATGGGCAACGACGCCGGACGACAGTACCGAGCACGCGCAGGATCGAAGCGGGACGGAGCGCTGCAGCCCGCGGGTGGCGGGGAGGTGGAACCCGTCCTGGTCCAGGATCCGGAGCTGCCGCCCACGGCGGTCGACGAGGCCGACCTCGCCCCGAGATGGACCCCGGCGAAGGTGATCCTGTGGGTCGCCATCGCCTTGCTCGGCGGTCTCGCCTGGACGATGCTCGCCCTCGTCCGCGGTGAGACGGTCAACGCGATCTGGTTCGTCTTCGCGGCGGTCTGCACCTACCTCATCGCCTACCGCTTCTACTCGAAGCTCATCGAACGCAAGCTGCTGCGCCCCGACGACCGGCGGGCCACCCCGGCCGAGTACCTCGCCAACGGCAAGGACTTCGTCCCCACCGACCGCCGGGTGCTGTACGGCCACCACTTCGCGGCGATCGCCGGAGCCGGTCCACTCGTCGGCCCGGTGCTCGCGGCACAGATGGGCTACCTGCCCGGCACCATCTGGATCATCATCGGCGTGATCCTGGCGGGTGCCGTGCAGGACTACCTCGTCCTCTTCTTCTCGATGCGCCGCGGCGGCCGCTCCCTCGGCCAGATGGCGCGCGACGAACTCGGCGTGATCGGCGGCACTGCGGCGATCATCGCGACGCTCGCGATCATGGTCATCATCGTCGCGATCCTCGCCCTCGTGGTCGTCAACGCGCTCGGCGAGAGCCCGTGGGGTGTCTTCAGCGTCTCCATGACGATCCCGATCGCACTCTTCATGGGCGTGTACCTGCGCTTCATCCGGCCGGGCAAGATCACCGAGATCTCGATCATCGGCTTCGTCCTCCTCATGTTCGCGATCGTCGCCGGCGGCTGGGTCGCCGAGACCGAGTGGGGCGCCGCGGCGTTCACCCTCGACCGCACGGTCATCGCCGTCGGGATCATCGTCTACGGCTTCGTCGCCGCGATCCTGCCGGTGTGGCTGCTCCTCGCACCACGCGACTACCTCTCCACGTTCATGAAGATCGGCACGATCGTCATGCTCGCGGGAGCGATCGTCCTCGTCCGCCCGGAGATCACGGTGCCGGCGTTCAGCGAGTTCGCCGGTGGCGACGCCGGCCCGGTCGTGAGCGGCTCGCTGTTCCCGTTCCTCTTCGTCACGATCGCGTGCGGCGCCCTCTCCGGCTTCCACGCGCTCATCGCGTCCGGCACCACGCCCAAGCTGATCGAGAAGGAGCGCCAGACCCGTTTCATCGGGTACGGCGGCATGCTCATGGAGTCGTTCGTCGCGATCATGGCCCTCGTCGCGGCACTGTCGATCGACCGCGGCATCTACTTCGCGATGAACTCCTCCGCAGCGGCCACGGGCGGCACCGTCGAGGGCGCGGTCGCCTTCGTGAACTCGCTCGGCCTCGCCGGAGTGAACCTCACGCCCGACGTGCTCACGCAGACGGCGGCGAACGTGGGGGAGGAGTCGATCGTCTCCCGCACCGGCGGTGCACCGACGCTCGCCCTCGGCCTCGCGCACATCATGCAGCAACTCATCGGCGGCACGTCGCTCATGTCGTTCTGGTACCACTTCGCGATCATGTTCGAGGCGCTGTTCATCCTCACCGCGGTCGACGCCGGGACGCGCGTGGCACGCTTCATGCTGCAGGACACCTTCGGCAACATCATCCCCAAGTTCCGCGACCCGGACTGGCGGGTCGGAGCATGGATCTGCACCGCGGTCATGGTGGCGGCGTGGGGAGCGATCCTCATCATGGGCGTCACCGATCCGCTCGGCGGCATCAACACCCTCTTCCCGCTGTTCGGCATCGCGAACCAGCTGCTCGCCGCCATCGCGCTCGCCGTCTGCATGGCGATCGTGGCGAAACGCGGGAACTTCCGCTGGCTGTGGATCGTCGCCGTCCCGCTGGCCTTCACCGCCGTGGTGACGATCACCGCGTCGATGTTCAAGATCTTCTCGCCGGTGCCTGCCGTCGGCTACTGGGCGCAGAACGCGGCGTTCCGTGAGGCGCTCGCGGCGGGCGAGGACAGCTTCGGCAATGCACCGACGCGGGCGGCGATGGAGGCGGTCGTGCGGAACACCACGGTGCAGGGGGTGCTCTCGATCCTGTTCGTGACCCTCGCGATCATCGTCATCTCCTTCGCGATCCTCCACACCGTGCGGTCGTTCCGCTCGGGTGGCGGGCCGAGTTCGGAGGATCCGGCGCTGCCGTCGCGACGGTACGCGCCGTCGGGGCTCATCGCCACGAAGGCGGAGAAGGTGCTCGAGCGCGAGTGGTCGACCGTGGACGCCGACAAGCGACCCGCGCGGTCGGGGCACTGATGGCCGGCTTGCGGCGGGGTTGGGCGTCGCTGCGGTGGTTCGTCACCTCGCTGATGGGCGACACCGCCTACGCCACGTTCGTGGACCACCAGCGTCGCGTCCATCCCGACGCACCGGTCCCCGACGAGCGCACATTCTGGCGGGAGCGCTTCGCGGAGCAGGACCGGACGCCCGGCTCGCGCTGCTGCTGAACGCGCGGGGCGCTCGTGCCGTCGCGTCCTACTGGTCCACGGCGTGGACGGAGAGGACGACCTGCTCCTCCGGCACGAGCGCCTCGAGGGCTTTGCGAGCGCTCGGGTAGTCGCGACCCTCTGCCTCGATGGTGCGGGTTGCCGTCGGTCGGAAGACCGCGGTGCCGACGAGGTCGCCGTTCACTCGACCGCCGCCGTGCAGCCCGGCGAGGGCGTGCCCGGGCGGGGTGGAGGCGAGGACGGCGGCCCGCAGGGCTGCGACGTCGGGTGCGGAGGCTTCGGTGGTGATGGTCGCGCGGTCGCGGACGGTGGCGATGAGCTTCACCCCTCCAGCCTACGGAACGTCGTGTTCCGGGCAACCCTCCACAACCTCTGCCGGAGGCGGATGCTGGAGGTATGATGGATCTACACACCCCCGGATACTTCGGTTACCGGTTAGAAGGCCCCACTCGTTGGGGCCTTCGGAATTTAAGTGGTCGACCAAGCGGGCGGGCGATGGAATCTGCCCACGGCATCGGTGAGCTGGTCGGGATACTGACAGGCGCTGAGGTCGGATTCTTCAATGGTGCCGATGACATCAGGGGCCGTCTTCACCAGTTCTTTCGAGAGGCGGGCGGTCGGCATCGGAAAGATGATGCCAGTCCGGTACCCGAGCTCGTGCTTGAGCATCGAGATCGGCCCGGCCAGGTCGGAGTCGTTCGACAGCATGACGTAGAGGTCGGCAGTGTCCGCGTGTGCGTCGGCGATCATCCTTGACGCCAGATTGACGTCCGAACCCTTCTCCTCAAGTTTGCGGACGGCGACGGTCCTGTGGCGTCCCGTCACTGGGTCGATGGTCACTGGGTGGAGGGGCATGTGACGCTTGTCGTTGCGGAACGTCCCGAGATGGACCTCGACGCGAGGGTCGGCCCGGACCGCACGCAGATACATCTGCTGACGCACAGGTGTCTGAGGATCGATTGCCATTCCCGGCCGAAGCATCGCCGTGAAGTAGCGCACCAGATCGATGTCATACCCAGGCAGGAGCCGTTCGGAGAGTTTCGGCAGGTCCAGCCACTTCAGGTGTGGTCTGCCCGTGAGCAATCGGCGGTAGAGATTGAAGCCGTCGACGTAGACGCGCGCTCTGGGTCGTGGCATGCGTTCAGGGTATGGGGCTGACGGTGAACACCCGGCGCAGGAGGCGCTTCGACGTATACAAGTTCACTCACGTCGCAGTGGGGAGCGCACCCCATCCGCCCTGACCCGCTCGTGTACCGTCGAGACGAGCGTCGGACCTGAAGGCGGCTTGAGGTCGATGCGAGGAACGAGGGTGGGATACTGTGCACAGTCCGGACGAGTTGCTCAGTGTCGGCGAGATGAGTCGTCGCACCGGCGTCGCGGTGTCGGCGCTGCACTACTACGAGCGGCTCGGCCTCATCGGTTCCGAGCGGACCGCCGGCAACCAGCGGCGATACCCCCGGCACATGCTGCGTCGCGTCGCGCTCATCTCGGTCGCGAAGCGCCTCGGTATCCCGCTCGAAGACGTGGCGGAGGCGTTCGCCGACGTGCCGCTCTCCAGCACCCCGAGTCACGAGGACTGGCAGCGTGCCTCCCGCCGCTGGCAGAAGGTCCTCGAACAGCGTCGGCGCGGGATCGAGCAACTCGAACGCGAGCTCACCGGCTGCATCGGCTGCGGCTGCCTCTCGATGAAGGCGTGCACGCTCCTCAACCCCGATGACGAGCTCGGCGACACCGGCACCGGCGCGAGGCGCATCCCGGTCTGAGCGCACTGCCTGCCCGGTGTTCAGCCGTCGTGGCGTTGTCCGAACGTGGCGGGATCGACCGGGCGCAGTCGCTTCGGCAGCCCCTCGACGACGAGCAGGTACGACTCCGTGACGAGGTCGTCGACGAACGCCGGTTCGAGCTCGCCGTCCGGCTTGAGCGAGATCCAGTGCCGTTTGTTCATGTGATATCCGGGGATGATGTCGGGGAAGGCCTCGCGCAGACTGTGGCTGTCCTCGGGCCTCGCCTTCAGGGTGACGATGGGTTCGCCCGTCGCCCCCGTCTGCAGCATGAAGACCTTGCCGCGGACCTTGTAGACGTCCCACTCCTCGCCGAACGGGTGCGTCAGCTCCGCACCGGGGAGTTCGTCGGCGCGGCGTGCCGCCCGGTCCTGCAGCTCCGAGCCGCGCATCGTGGTCCTCCTCGGAGTCGGCGTCAGCCCTGGCTGTCCGTGGGTTTGAGCCCCGCCAGGTTCTGCAGCGGGCACCAGGCGCCGAGGCGCGGGTAGTCGATGGTCACGCCGACGACCCCGTGCTCGCCGAAGGACCGGACCCAGTCGATCGCCGCAGGCATCGGGACCGCGAGCAGCGACACCGTGGCGTCCGGCGGGACCAGCCCGTTCGCGTACGCGGCCTCCTGCGCTCGCGTCCCGCTGCTGTAGATGCCGATCAGGTTCCCGGGTTGCGCTGCGAGCGCGTACGGCCGCGGGTTGTCCTCCGGACCACGGTTGATGAAGACCCACCGGTCGAGTGCGGCGACCGCCCGCCAGAGTCGGATCTGAGCGTCGATGTCGTCCGGCGCCGCCCGGCAGGCCTCGTTCAGTGCGTCGAGCTCGGCCAGCACCTCGGGAGCGGGTTCGAGGGTGCGGCCCTGGTTCGGCTGCCCCGGGGCGTCGATCTGCTCATCGACCTGGCTGTCATCGACCGGGCTGTCGTCGTTCGGGCTGCCGTCGCGGCGGAACGGGTTCTTCATGGTCACTTCCTCGTGGCTCGGGATCCGGGTTCGGGGACGTGGCCAACGCTATCGCAGGGGCCCGACGGGGAGCCGGAGGTTCAGAACGCACTCCCGAAGGCGAGGGCTTCGGCCGCTGCCTGCGCCGGCGAGCCGAAGAACGCCGGGCCGTGTCCCGGCAGCACGACGGAGGCCGGGAGTCCGGCCAGCGTCGTCAACGACTGGCGGGCGCGCTGGAGGTCGCCGTGGAACATCTCGGGGAGCAACTGCGGGCCGCCGTGCGGGCTGGTGGGGTGGGCGGTGACGAGTGCGTCGCCCGCGACGAGGACGCCGTGCTCGACGAGGAGGAATCCGAGGTGCCCCCGCGTGTGGCCGGGGAGGGGGAGCGGGCGGACCGCGACACCGAGGGTCGCGCGGAGCTCGGGCACGTCCTCGATCGCGGTGACCGACGTCGGCGGCACGACCTCGAGTCCGCCGGCCTCGACGGCGTGGTTGATCCAGGCGGCGACCCCGGGACGTTCCAGATGTGGCTGCACGTCGGCGAGTCCGACCTGCTCGAGCACCTCCCGGCGGACGTTGGGGATCTCGTCGCGGGACGCGAGGATGTCACACTCCGCCAACCCGGCGATGAACGTCGCGTTGCCGATGTGGTCGCTGTGTCCGTGAGTGAGGAGGATCGCCTGCACGTCCTCGACCGCGTAGCCGAGCGCGCCGAGGGTCGCGGTGACGGCCGCGCCGTCGCCGGGGTAGCCGGTGTCGATGAGGACCGGCCCGAGGTCGCCCTCGACGATGATCCAGTTGACGGACGGACCCTGCACGAGGTGTACCCGATCCGTGACCGTGGTGCTGCGGGTGGTGCCGTTCGGCACGGCGTCGATCTGGGACATGGGCGTCCTTCCGATTGCGGAGACGGGGTTCGGGGGAGGGGTCGGTGCTCGGGAGAGGGTCAGTGTTCGGCCGGTCCGGCGACGAGCTCATGAGCGGCCGCTGCGGCGGTCGTCGTGGCTGCAGCGCCGGCGGGATCGACGGTCGCGAGGATCGGCCGGATCAGGGTGATCAGTCGCTCGCTGAGCTCAGCCGCATCGTCGTCGCCGACCGTCGTGGTGACGAGTCCGAAGCAGGCGTCGAGCAGGACGTCTGCGACGCCGTCGAGGTCCGGGAGGTCGAGATCGTGCGCTGCGGCCTCCATGCGGAGGTTCGTGCGGGTGTACGCCCGCCAGTCGAACACCGTGTATACCGGGTCGTCCATCCGTGGCAGTTCGTGCAGGAGCCGGATGGCGCCCATCGCGATGGGGGATCGCTGCGCTTCCTGCGCGGAGGCGAGGATCATCGTCACCCACCGGAGCGCGCCGTAAGGCACGCCGATCCGTGCGTCCGCCGCCTGCCATCGTTCGTCCTGCTCCGCGATCACCGCGTGCGCGAGGCTCCGCTTCGAGGGGAACAGGTGGTACCCGATGACCGATTTCGGCTTGCCCATGACGGACGCGATGCCGGAGAACGACGTCCCGGCGTACCCGTTCCGGCCGAACTCGAGCCCGGCGGCGTCGATGATCTCGTCGCGGACCTGGTTCATCGCGTACTGGCGCAGACCGCTCACGAGCGCTCCTTCGAGGTGGAGGGCCCGTCGATCGGGCCGCTAGACGATCGTCTGAGTCAGACGCTCGTCTAGCTTAGACGAGCGTCTGTGAGGAAGCTGGGACCTGGGCAATGGCCCTGATTCGACCTCTCCGACACGTGTTGTCTAGGGGTCCTAGACATTGACGATATAGCCCCCCTAAACTACCGTGATGGTCAAGCCGATGAGGTACAAGGCGATAGTCGCTCTGCTGCGGGACGCGGGGTTCGCGCCACGACAGGGGAAGGGCGACCATGAGAACTGGTCGAACGGCCCGTTCCGTGTCACCATCACTCAGGCGAGGGACGTGTCGCCGGGTCTGGTTCGGAAGGTGTTGCAGACGATCGAGGCATCGAGGAAGGACGAGTCGAAGCGATGAACATCACAGCGATGGCGCACAAGTGGGAACA
The DNA here is from genome assembly GCF_014841395.1 of Plantibacter sp. CFBP 13570. Classification (NCBI taxonomy): domain Bacteria; kingdom Bacillati; phylum Actinomycetota; class Actinomycetes; order Micrococcales; family Microbacteriaceae; genus Plantibacter; species Plantibacter sp. CFBP 13570. The sequence continues at coordinate 50,451 of NZ_JACYTW010000011.1, forward strand.
CGGTTGGGAACTTCACCTCGATGGTGAGCCGGTCAGCCAGGTCGCAACGCTCGACAAGGCCGAGCAGCAGATCCGCGACTATCTCGACACCGACGACCCCGGCGTTGATCACAGCGGGTGGGTGGTGACCGTGATTCCTGAAATCGGTGCCCTCTATGACGAGGTCGTCGCCGCGCGTTCCGCTACCGAGGAAGCGACGGCAGCGTCCGCCGCGGCGGCAGCCCGCGCACGTGCAGCGGCTCGGCATCTTCGCGAAGCGGGATTCTCCGTGACGGACTCCGCCGCGATCCTCGGCGTCTCGCGAGGCCGCGTGTCTCAGCTCGTCGCACGCTGATCGGCCCGCTATCGGAAGCGCTGAGACGATCATCGATTCGAGCACTTGCGCCCGATACATTGGAGCGTCGATTCCCCGCCGATTGGAAGGCAACAGCCTATGCGCGTCACCCCTCGTGTCTGGATTGGCCTGGCGATCTACGTCGGTTACGTCGCCGTCATCTTCGTCGTATCGAAGCTCAGTGGGGTGGCGTACACCGAGATCGGGACGTCCGCAGAGTTCACGTGGCGAGGGGCGGTGCTCGACCTGGCGGTCGGTGCGGTGCTACTGACCATCACCACCTGGCTGTTGGGGTGGTGGAGGCCTGCCCTGTTCGAGCGGAGACGCTCCCACCACAAGTGGCCGATCTTCGTCCCCGCGCTCATGCTGGTCGTCGCCGTGGCGAACTTGGTCAACACCGACTGGTCGAGGTTCGACCCGTCGTTCCTCCTCTCCCTGCTCGCGCTGGGCCTGGCGGTCGGGTTCTGTGAGGAGCTGATGTCGCGCGGTCTGCTGCTGACGGCGTTCCGCTCACGTCTTTCCGAAGTGTGGGTGTGGCTGCTGACCTCCCTGCTCTTCGGAGCCATGCATCTGGTCAATGCAGCACTCGGCGCTCCATTCCTCAACACGCTCGGACAAGTGGTCCTCGCCGCGATGTCGGGCACCTGCTTTTACATCGTGCGGCGGGTGACCGGCTCCCTCATCTGGGCGATGGCGTTGCACGGCATCTGGGACGTCGCCGCGTTCTCGGTGGGCTTCGCCCCGCTCGGCACGCCCTGGGCGGCCTATCTGACGCCGGTCATCGGTATCCTCGCCGTCGCGGTCGTGTACTGGGTGATCAAGGGGACAGACGAGCGGCAGGCCGGATCCCGAACGGACGCGACACCCGCCCTGAGCTGACACTCAGGCCGGGAGCGGTTCGATGAGGCGCGGGCCTGTATTGCGGACGTTGTTCACGTCGCGCGTGACCTCGTAGTGGGTCAGGTCGTGGGCGACCGCGAAGGACTCCCGGTCGAGCAGCTGCAACAGCTGGTCGGTGTCGAGGTGGTCGCCGAGCCAGTCGTCGTAGCCGTCGGGGGTGAGGCAGGCGGGCATGCGGTCGTGGACCTCGCCCGGTGAGACGTGCGCGTCCCGCGTGATGATCGCCATCGACAGACGCCACTTGTCCGGGTCGCCCTCAGGTTTGCTGGGGTCGGGCCAGGCACTGATGATGCCCGCCATCGCGAGCGCGGCCTCGGGGTCGTGGATGAAGTGGGGCTGCTTGCCGGTCTCGGTGACGACCCACTCGTAGTACCCGCTGGCCGGGACGATGCACCGTGCCGAGGCGAAGGCCTTGCGGAACATGGAGGCGGTCGCGACCGTCTCCATGCGCGCGTTGATGGGTTGCGGGCGCTGCTTCGCGAAGTCCTTGGCCCAGCCGGGGACGAAGCCCCAACGGGCGCTGGTCGCGGTCCGTTCCTCGTGCCGGGTGCGGACCACCGTCACCTCGGTGGTGGGCGCGACGTTGTAGTCGGGCGCAGGCGCCTCGAACTCGGCCACGAGGTCCGCGAGGAGAGTGGACGTGGAATCGGTGACGACGAAGCGACCGCACATGCGCTCAGCTTAGAAGCGGGGAACCGTGAGGTCGAGGCCTCCCCGGCAGCGGGCGACTATTCGGCCGAGGGGCACCAGGTTACGAGAGTTCTCACACGTCAAGCGGAGGTGAAGGGGCCCGCCGCTCGAGGAGTACCGTGTCACGCCAGCGTCCGGCGTAGGGTCCATAACTCATGCGGGCGATCCGCTCGCGATGCCCGATCGTGCGGAACCCGACTCGTTCGTGCAGGACCAGGCTCGGGATGTTCTCGGGGAAGATGCTCGATTGGATCGTCCAGATCCCGGCGTCATCAGCGGCCGCGATGAGTGCCGAGAGCAGCCGTGTTCCGACGCCGCGTCCTGCCGCTGCCGCGGCGACGTACACCGAGTGCTCGACCACGCCGCGGTACGCCTCGCGCGCAGAGACCGGCGATGCGGCGACCCACCCGACGACCGAACCCAAATCATCAACGGCGACGAGTCGGCCGATGGTCAGCTTGCCTGCGTCGAACTGTTCCCAGCTCGGTGGGTCGGCCTCGAAGGTGGCGTTGCCGGTGGCGATGCCCGCGCGGTAGATGGTCTCGACCGCAGCCCAGTCGGCGGCGTCGAGCTCACGGACCGTTACTGCGTCGGTCACGGGCGGATCGCCTGGGAAGCGCGTTCGAGCCCGTCAGCAATGACGCGGAAGTACGCCCAGCGGCCGCGCTGTTCGCGGGTGGCGAGTCCCGCGTCGACGAGGATCCTCATGTGGTGCGACACGGTGGGCTGTGAGAGTCCGACGGGCTCGGTGAGGTCGCAGATGCACGCCTCACCGCCCTCGCTCGCTGCGATCAGCGACAGCAGCCGGACACGGGTCGGGTCACCGAGCGCTTTGAAGGTGTGCGCGATCCGCTCGGCTTCGTCGAGCGCGAGCACCCCGCCGGTCACGGGGGTGCAGCACGCTGTGGCGTCGGCTTCCAGGAGGGGCAGTTCGATCGGCATGGACACATTCTGACACGTCGTATTGACATCTGTCGATGTATGGATCAGTCTCGTCGTATTGATCGTTGTCGATTGGAGTTGCTGATGGTGAACGAGCTGCCCGTGATCGTGATTGGCGCAGGCCCGCAGGGGCTGGCCGCTGCAGCGCACCTGGTGGAGCGCGACGTTCCGGTACTGGTGCTCGAGGCCGGGTCCTCGGCGGCCGCGGCGGTGGCCGAGTGGGGTCATGTGCGGTTGTTCTCCGACTGGTCTGAGCTGGTCGACGCGGCGTCCGCTCGCTTGCTCGCGCCGACTGGGTGGACGGCGCTGACGACGGGGTACCCGACCGGCGCTCAGTGGATCAGTTCCTACCTCGCACCCCTCGCGGATGCTCTCGGAGAGCGGGTGCGGTTCGGTTCCCGCGTCGTCGGCGTGTCCCGCCGTGGCCGCGATCGCCTGGTCGATGCCGGCCGGGCAGAGCAGCCGTTCACGGTGCACGTGGAGTCCGCGGACGGCGAGTACCGCCTCGACGCTCGGGCGGTCATCGACGCCTCGGGCACCTGGTCGACGCCCAACCCGGCTGGGGCGGACGGTCTGCCGGCACTCGGGGAGCGGGCCGCGTCCGAGAGGCTCAGCTACCGGATCCCGGACTTCCGGGATCGGGCCGGGTTCGAGGGCAAGCACACCGTCGTCGTGGGGTCCGGGCACTCCGCGGTCACCGCGGTCATCGCGCTCGCGCGGATCGTACGCCGCAACCCGGACACCACGGTCACCTGGGTGCTGCGCCGCGGCACGGTCGGGAACACCTTCGGCGGCGGCGACGCTGACGAGCTGCCCGCCCGCGGAGCGCTGGGTGTGAAGGCGAAGGAACTCGTCGACGGTGGCCTCATCAACCTGGTGACGGGCTTCCGCGTCGAGCGCGTGACGCGCGACGGCGATCAGACCGTGTTGGTGTCGGAGGACGGCCGCGAGCTGCCCGGCGCTGATCGGGTGATCGTGCTGACCGGATTCCGGCCTGATCTGTCGTTCCTGTCGGAGTTGCGGATCGAGCTGGATGCGACGCTGCAGGCTCCGGTGCGGATCGCGGCCGAGGTCGACCCGAACCTCCACTCCTGCGGATCGGTCGCCGCAACCGGTGCGAAGGATCTCGCGCAGCCGGAACCGGATTTCTACATCGTCGGCGCGAAGTCCTACGGGCGTGCCCCGACGTTCCTCGCGATGACCGGCTACGAGCAGGTCCGCTCCGTCGTCGCAGCCCTCGCCGGCGACCAGGCTGCGGCCGAGCGGGTGGAACTGGTCCTCCCGGACACCGGCGTGTGTGGCGGGGCCGGCCTGTTCGATGCCGCTGGTGCGTCGCTGGGTGGTTCGTGCTGCGCGGTGCCGGAGCAGGTGCTGCAGATCGGTCGCGCGTCGGCAAGCGTCTGACCGCTCGCTGCGGGAGCTACCGGGCGAGCAGCTCGGTGCGGATCTGCTCGGCCACGGCTTCCCGCAGCGGGCGCACGGCTTCGACGTCCCAGGCCTCGGGGTTCGGGAACGACCAGGCCAAGACCTCGCCGCGCGGGGTGGCAGGCAAGATCAGGCCGGGCTTCATCAGCACCACGACGTCGGCCTGATCCAGGTCTGCGGCAGTGACCGCCCGTGGCGCTCGGTCGGTGATGTCGAGGCCGAGCTCAGCGACGGTCGCGGCGACCGCAGGGTTCACGGCACCCGATGGGGCGAGGCCTGCTGAGGTGGCGGTGAAGCGGTCTCCGGCGAGGTGTTCGAGGAGGGCTGCGCCGAGTTGGGAGCGGCCGGCGTTGTGCTGGCAGATGAACAGGACGACGGGCTTGGTCGTGGTCATGAGGGTGCTGGTGCTTTCTGGTCAGGAGGCGAGCAGGCGGGAAGCGAGGCCCGCGATGCGGCGCTCCAGTTCGGTGTAGGCGGCGTCGAACGCGGCGTCGGTGCCGACGCGCACCGGGTCGGGGATCGACCAGTGCAGATCGCCCGTGACGCCGATCTCCTCGTGCGCGTTGTCGCAGACCGTGATGACGAAGTCCCCATCACTCAGCACCGTGTCCAGGGCGCTCGGCGCGCTCGACGGGAGGGCGAGCTGGTGGCGCTCGGCGGCGGCGATCGCGCCGGGCGCGATTCGCTCGGCGGGGTGCGTGCCGCCGGAGGCGACGGGAATGGTGCTCTGGCGCGCCCAGAGGGCGGCGGCGAGTTGTGAGCGGGCGGAGTTCGCGGAGCACACGAACACGACCCGGCTGGCCGCGCCTGCAGCACCGGGCATCAGGCCGTCGAACCCGCCAGGGGTGAGGTGGACGTAGCTGCGGCGCTTGTCGCCTTCGGACGTCGTGCGGGTGATCATGCCGACGCATTCGAGCACGTTCAGGTGGTGCGTGAGCAGGTTGCCCGGGGTGCCGAGTGCGACCCGGATCTCCGTCGGGGACAGGTCACCCAACGTCAGCAGGTCGATCATCTGTAGGCGCGTGGGATCGCTCAGCGCGGCGTGCTTCGCCGCCCGCGCTTCGACCACTTCAGTTCGTTCGACGTTCATTGGTTCAATATTGACTGAAGTAACTTTGTGAGTCAAGATGATGCCGCCATGAACCCATCGAATCCCGCTCCCATCCCGGTCCGACCGCATCTGCTGCGTCGGATGCTTGCCGAGTTCGTCGGCACCGGACTCCTGGTGGCGATCGTCGTCGGCTCCGGCATCATGGCGCAACGGCTCTCACCGGATGACGTCGGGCTGCAGTTGCTGCAGAACAGCCTGACGACAGCGCTCGGGCTCACCGTGCTGATCCTGGTGCTCGGGCCCGTGTCCGGGGCCCACTTCAACCCGGTGGTGTCACTCGTGGACTGGTGGGTGAGCCGCGGCACCCCGCACGGTTTGCCGGTGCGCGACGTCCCGCCGTATGTGGCCGCGCAGATCGTTGGCGGAATCGCTGGCACCGTACTGGCCGGGGCGATGTTCGGCACAGCACCAGTGCTCTCCACGACGGACCGGGCGAGCGCTGGGACGTTGCTCGGTGAGGTCGTCGCGGCTGCCGGGCTCATCCTGGTGATCTTCGCCCTAGCTCGCTCCGGGAAGGGCGCGGTGACCGCGGCTGCGGTCGGTGGTTACATCGGGGCGGCGTACTGGTTCACGAGCTCGACGTCGTTCGCGAACCCGGCCGTGACGATCGCCCGCATGTTCACCGACACCTTCGCCGGGATCGCCCCGGCCTCGGTCGGCCCGTTCATCGCCGCGCAACTCATCGGCGCGATCCTCGGGCTCGGCCTGGTCCTCGTGCTCTATCCGACTCCCGCGCGCAGCACCGCTGCGGCCGTGGCTCCACAACCTGCAGCTCAGCTCTGAAAGGCACCCTCATGCATCTCGCAGTCATCGGCGGCAGTGACGCCGGTATCTCCACCGCTCTCCGCGCCCGCGAACTCGACCCCTCCGTGGATGTGACGGTGATCGTCGCTGACGCCTACCCGAACTTCTCCATCTGCGGCATCCCCTACTACTTCTCCCGCGAGGTCCAGCCCTGGCAGTCCCTCGCGCACCGCACCCACGCCGACCTCGAAGCCACCGGCATGACCCTGCGCCTGAACACCCTCGCAACCGGGATCGACGTCGCCGGACAGTGCCTCACCGTCCGCGACGAGCACGGCACGGAATCGACGATCGCCTACGACGAACTCATGGTCGGCACCGGAGCCTCACCCTCCACCGCCGGAATCACCGGCCTCGACCGGCTCGGCCCCGCAGACGGTGTGCACCTGCTGCACTCGATGGGCGACACCTTCGCCCTCGAGCACTACCTCGACACCCACCAGCCAGGCACCGCGATCATCGTCGGCGCCGGGTACGTGGGCTTGGAGATGGCCGAAGCGCTCACTGTCCGCGGCCTCCAGGTCACCCAACTGCAGCGCGGCCCCGAGGTGCTCTCCACCCTCGACCCGGAACTGGGTTCCCTCGTCCACGACGAACTCACCCGCCACGGCGTGAACGTCATCACCGGCACCCGCGTCGAGCACCTCAGCAGGACGAGCGCTGGCCTCACCGTGACCGGCCTGCAGGACGGCCGGCCATTCGAGCGCAGCGCCGAGCTCGTGCTCGTCGTCGTCGGCGTGCAGCCGAACACGAGCCTGCTGACCGAGGCCGGCGCGTCGACCGGGCCGGGTGGTGCGGTGGTCGTCGACGAGCAGATGCGCACCGGCCTGCCGCACGTCTGGGCGGCGGGCGACGGCATCGTCACCCACCACCGCTTGCTGGGCGTCACGTATCTGCCGCTCGGCACGACGTCGCACAAGCAGGGTCGGGTCGCGGGCGAGAACGCGATCGGCGGCAACACCCGCTTCGCCGGCAGCCTCGGCACCCAAGTGGTGAAGGTCTTCGACCTGGTTGCCGCCCGCACCGGGCTCCGCGACCAGGAAGCCGTCTCCGCCGGGTTCAGGCCGCACAGCTCGACGGCGATCGCGGACGACCACAAGGCCTACTACCCGGGCGCGACACCGATCAGCATCCGCATCACCGCAGCAACCGACAGCGGGCTGCTCCTCGGTGCGCAGCTCGTCGGCACCCGCGGCGCGGAGATCGCGAAACGCGTCGACACCTACGCCACCGCCCTGCACCACGGCATGACGGTTGACGCGATGAGCGACCTTGACCTCTCGTACACGCCGCCACTCGGCTCCCCGTGGGACGCCGTGCAGGTCGCGACACAGGCATGGAGTCGGAGTCTCAGCGCCCTGAACGGCTAGGAGGCCGCCGGCTGCTCCGACGACGAGGCGACCGCACATGCGCTCAGCAGAGGAGCGCATGTGCGGTCGGTCTGCCCCTAGCGCTCGAGGCCGGCCCGCGCGTCGCGGCGGGTCTTCGCGAGCGAGGCCACCGTCGCCACGGTGATGGTCGCGGCGATGAAGAGCAGCGAGAACCAGATCGGGATGTCGGGGATCCAGTCGATGTGTTGACCGCCGTTGATGAACGGCAGCTCGTTCACGTGGAGGGCGTGGAACACGAGCTTCACGCCGATGAAGGCGAGGATGACGGCGAGACCCTGGGCGAGGTAGACGAGACGTTCCAGCAGGCCACCGATGAGGAAGAACAGCTGGCGGAGGCCCATCAGGGCGAAGGCGTTCGCGGTGAACACGATGTACGCCTGCTCGGTGAGGCCGTAGATCGCGGGGATCGAGTCGACCGCGAACACGAGGTCGACGAACCCGATCGCGACGATCGTCAGCAGCATCGGCGTGAAGAAGCGCTTGCCGTCGATCCTCACCGAGAGTCGGTCACCGTGATAGGTGTCGGTGATCGGGAGGATGCGGCGGGCGAATCCCACGACCTTGCCGTTGGCCGGGTCGCTCCCGTGGCTGCCGAACGCCTGGCGGTACGCGAGGAACAGCAGCAGCGCGCCCATCAGGTAGAAGATCCAGGAGTAGTTCTCGATGAGTGAGGCGCCGACGGCGATGAACGCACCGCGCATGATGAGCGCGATGATGATGCCGATCATCAGCACCTTCTGCTGGTACGCCTTCGGGACGGCGAACCCGGCCATGACGATGAGGAAGACGAACAGGTTGTCGATCGACAGCGCCTTCTCGGTCAGGTACCCGGCGAAGTACTCGCCGCCGTACGTCCAGCCGGAGACGAGGCCGATGCCGACGCCGAACAGCAGGGCGAGGCTGACGTAGAAGATCGACCAGCGTGCCGACTCGGCGATCGTCGGTTCGTGGGGCTTCCGCACGTGCGCGAAGAACTCGTAGACGAAGAAGAGGATCGTGACACCGATGGTGATGATCCAGATCAGCGGGGTGACGGCCATGGTGGCTCCAGGGGCTCGAGGACGGGACTCCGACGCGATGGTCGGAACACGGTCTTCTCCACTCTCGATGAGAGCCGACACCCCGGGACCCGATGGCGGATCCGTACTGACGAGCATGTCGCGAAGGAGTACTCCCCCTGCTCCGACAAGTGTAGGTCAGGGGGTGGGCGGGGCACCTGGGAATTCGCCCTTCGACAGGCTCAGGGACCGGGTGAGGGGCGGCTCAGGGACCGGGTGAGGGGCGGCTCAGGGACCGGAGGAGGGGCGGCTCAGGGACCGGGATGGGGCTGAGGGACCGGCTGGGCTCGGAGATCGGGTGAAGCTCAGGGATCGGAGACGCTCAGGGGACGTCGACCCGGCGCCTCGCCAAGCGCTCGGCGTTCGCCGTCGCCGTGGAGTCGCGCAGGATCAGCTCCGGTACCGAGGGTGGCACCGCTCCCGGGGGTTCTCCGTTGACGTGGTCGAGCAGGGTCGCGAGCAGCGTCCGGCCGACCTGTTCGAAGTCCTGCCGCACGGTGGTGAGCGGCGGTGAGAGGTGCTCCGCCTCGGGGATGTCGTCGAACCCCACGACGCTGAAGTCGAGCGGGACTCGGAGTCCGCGCTCGGTGAGGGAGTGCATGAGCCCGAGGGCCATCTGGTCGTTGGCAGCGAACACCGCGGTGACCTCGTCGTCCAGCTGACGGCCGAGAGCGTATCCGGAGGTCGGCGTCCAGTCGCCGGTCCCGACGACCTGCGCGACGAGACCCGCGGTGGCGAGTTCGTCTCGCCAGCCGCGCTCACGCTCGCGGGCGTCGATCGCGTCCGGTGGTCCGGCGAGGTGCCCGATGCGCCGGTGGCCGAGCCCGATGAGGTGGGCGGTCGCGGCACGCGCGCCGGCGTATTGGTCGACGCCGACGGTGACCATACCTGCACGTGGCGTGGCGTGCAGCGCCACGAGCGGCACGCTGAGTTCCATCCCCGCCACGATGTCGGTGACCCCCTCGCGTGCGCTGATCACGGCGATCCCCTCGACGTTCTGGCGCAGGAACCCCTCGACCGCTGCACGCGCGGAACCCGGGTCGCTGTCCACCATGTTCGCGGTGAAGACCGACCATCGTGCGTCGCGGGCCGCGGCGTTGAAGTGCAGGACCGAGGACGAGGGGCCGAACTCGGTGCCCCCGGTGGCGATGAGGCCGATGGTCCGGGATCGCTTCGTGACGAGCGTCCGGGCGGCAGGGGAGGGGACGTAGCGCAGCTGCTTGATCGCTTCGTCGACCCGCGCCTTCGTCGCCGGTCGCACGTTCGGGAGGTCGTTGAGCACCCGTGAGACGGTCTGGTGCGAGACCCCCGCGAGCCGCGCGACGTCGAAGATCGTCGCATGACGGGACGGCTCAGCCACGCGGTCCCCTCTCGTCGTCGGCGGTCGTGATCGGTTCCGGCGGGGCCTCGTCCGGCCCCTCCGAGATCGCGGCCAGCAGCTTCGAGACGGTGAGGTCGTAGTTCGGGAGGTCGGCGACCTTCCGTCGGTCGCGCAGCACGGCGATCCGGTGGCTGATGCGCAGGACCTCCTCGAGTTCGGCTGAGATGAACACGACCGACAGACCGTTCTCGGCGAGCCGGGTCACGAGCTTCTGGATCTCGGCCTTGGCACCGATGTCGATGCCTCGGGTCGGTTCATCGAGCACGAGCAGCCGAGGAGCGAGCGCGAGCCACCTCGCCAAGAGTACCTTCTGCTGGTTCCCGCCTGAGAGCTCCTTCATGAGCGCATCGGGATTCGCCGGTTTGATACCCATCGCCTGGATGTAGCTCTCGGCCAGTTCGTTCTGCCGACGCAGCGGGATCCGTCTGAACCACCCGACGTCCGCCTGGAGGGCCAGCGCGATGTTGTCGCGCAGGCTGAGGTCGCCGATGATCCCCTCGGTGCGACGGTTCTCCGACGCGTAGACGATCCGTTGCTTGAGGGCGCGACGCGGGGATCCGAGGCGGGTGGCCCTCCCGGCCACCTCCACCGAGCCGGTGTCGGCCCGGTCGACGCCGGTCAGGAGTCTGGCGAGCTCCGTCCGTCCTGAGCCGAGCAGGCCGGCGATGCCGACGATCTCGCCCTCGTAGACCTTCAGGTCGATCGGTTCGATCGCACCCTGGCGCCCGAGCCCGATCGCCGCGACGAACGGGTCCTCACCGTCCAGGGCGTCGCCCTCGTCGGAGGTGTCGAGCCCGCGTCGGATCTCGTCGAAGGTCGCGAGCTCCTTGCCGATCATCTTGTGGACGAGGTCGATCCGGAGCAGTTCGTGCGGGAGGTATTCGCCGACGAGTCGGCCTTCGCGCAGCACCGTGAGTCGGTCGGAGATCTCGTAGACCTGGTCGAGGAAGTGCGAGATGAAGAGGATCGCGACGCCCTCGGCCTTGAGGATCGAGATGACCCGGAAGAGTTCGGTGACCTCGTCGTTGTCGAGGCTCGAGGTCGGTTCGTCGAGGACGAGCACCTTGGTGCGCACGGCGATCGCCCGGACGATCGCGACGAGCTGCTGGATCGCCGGCGGGTGGGCGGAGAGCTGCGAGGCCGGGTCGATGTCGAGTCCGACGACGGCGAGCAGTTCGCGGGCGCGCTCGCGCATGCGCCTCCCCGAGATCCCTCCCCAGGCATGGCGTGGTTCGCGGCCGAGGAGGATGTTCTCGGCGACGGTCAGGTTGGGGAGGAGGTTGACCTCCTGGTAGACGGTGCTGATCCCGTGCGCCTGGGCGTCGGCGACGCTCGAGAACGACACCTCTCGTCCCTCGAGGAGGATGCTTCCGCTGTCGATCCGATGGACCCCGGTGAGCGACTTGATCAGGGTCGACTTCCCCGCTCCGTTCTCGCCCATGAGGGAGTGGACCTCACCGGGGAACAACCGGAGGTCGACGTCGTCGAGCGCTTTGACGCCGGGGAAGCTCACGGAGACACCGCGCAACTGCACGAGTGGCGTGGGCGAGGTCATCTGCAACTCTCCATCGAGGTGGTCGCGGCCGGGGTGTCCGCTGATCACCTGACTCTAGCGCGCGCGACGGCGCCGCCGGGAGGCCGCTCCGGAAGAATTGTGAGGGCTAACATTGCCTGTTGACAACCGGTTCGAGCCGTGGCTAATGTTCAGCACAACGCAGATGTGATCGCTAACAATCACCGACCACCTGCGTCACCGCAGCACCACGCACGTCACATTCACGCCGCACCCATCGTCGGGACCGCGGGTCTCAAAGAGGAGAACAATGTTCAAGACAACACGTGTCCGCGCACTCGCGGGCCTCGCCCTGGTCGGCGCTCTCGCGTTCAGCGCGACCGCCTGCTCGAGCGGTTCCGGAAGCTCCGACGGCGACGCCGGTTCCGACGGCGAACTCACCACCATCGGCTTCGTGGCCGTCGGTCCCGAAGGCGGATGGCGCACCGCGAACGAGAAGAACATCCAGGACTCGTTCTCGAAGGAGAACGGCTTCGACCTCAAGTACGCACCGGCGACGAATGGCGACCAGAACTCGCAGATCACCGCCTTCACCTCGTTCATCGACGAGGGCGTCGACGCCATCCTGCTGTCCGCCACCGAGGCGACCGGCTGGGAGAGCGTCCTGGAGCGCGCGAAGGAGGCCGAGATCCCCGTGGTCCTGCTGGACCGCGGCATCGAGCCGAACGACACCGAGCTCTACACGAGCCGCATCGCCCCCGACAACGTCGGCATCAGCGCCTCGGCCGCCGAGTGGGCGAACGGTCAGTTCCCCGACGGCGCCAAGTACGTCGTCCTCGAGGGCCCTCCCGGCCTCTCCGTCGTCAACGACCGCAACAAGGGCTGGGACGACACCATCGACCCGAACTTCACCAAGCTCGAGTCGCAGTCGGCCAACTGGTCCACCGAAGAGGCGAAGAGCGTCTTCGAGACCATCCTCAAGGCGAACAACAACGACGTCCAGCTCGTCTTCGCACAGAACGACGAGATGGGCCTCGGCGCTGCACTCGCCGTCGAGGAGGCCGGCCTGAAGCCCGGAACCGACGTCAAGATCATCACGATCGACGGCACCAAGGCGGCGCTCGAAGCACTCGCCGCCGGACGCCTGAGCTTCGTCGCCGAGTACAACCCGCTGTTCGGTGAGACCGCGATCGACATCGTCAAGAAGGCACTCGCCGGCGACAAGGTCGAATCGGACATCGTGGTGCCGAGCGTCACGTTCGACTCCCCGGACGCCGCGACGGCAGCACTGCCCGAACGCGCCTACTGATCCGACCCGGTCGCCCGGCAGCCACTCCCTCGCTGCCGGGCGACCGCCCACCCGCTTCCCGGGGACCAGACTCCCCGGCGACGACGCCGGATCGACCGGCAGAACGACCAGGCAGACATGGCAATCACCGAGCCGATCGTCGAGATGCAGCACATCTCCATCGAGTTCCCAGGCGTCAAAGCCCTGCAAGACGTGGACTTCCGTCTCTTCCCCGGCGAGGTCCACACGCTCATGGGCGAGAACGGCGCCGGCAAGTCGACGCTCATCAAGGCGCTCACCGGTGTGTACAAGATCGACTCCGGTACGATCCTGGTCGCCGGAGGCCCCCGTTCCTTCTCCGGAACGGCGGACGCGCAGAGCGCCGGCATCTCGACCGTCTATCAAGAAGTGAACCTCTGCGACAACCTCACCGTCGGCGAGAACGTGATGCTCGGCCACGAGGTCCGCGGTCCCTTCGGCATCAACTGGCGCCGCACCCACGAGGCTGCACACGAAGCGCTCGTCGGGCTCGGCCTCGGGCACATCGACCCCAAGCAGCCGCTCTCGAGCATCTCGCTCGCGCTGCAACAGCTCGTCGCGATCAGCCGGGCCATGGTCACCAAGTCGAAGGTGCTCATCCTCGACGAGCCGACCTCCAGCCTCGACGCCAACGAGGTGGAGGGCCTCTTCCAGGTCATGCGCCGACTGCGCGACCAGGGCGTCGCGATCCTCTTCGTCTCCCACTTCCTCGACCAGGTCTACGCGATCAGCGACCGACTCACGGTGCTCCGCAACGGTGAGTTCGTCGGGGAGTACCGCACCGCCGACCTCAACCGCACCGAGCTCATCTCCAAGATGATCGGCAAGGACTACGGCGCGCTCGCCGCCCTGGGTTCCAACCGCGGCCGGACCGCCACAGCCGACGCCCCGGCGTTCTACAGCGCCAAGGACCTCGGGCGGAAGGGCTCGATCGACCCCGTCGACATCGAGGTCCACGCCGGCGAGGTCGTCGGTCTCGCGGGGCTCCTCGGGTCGGGCCGCACCGAGCTGGGTCGGCTCATCTACGGTGCCGACCGTCCCGACTCCGGCACGGTCACGATCGACGGCACGACCGCCGAGGTCCACACGCCCATGGCCGGCCTGTCGAAGCAGATCGCCTTCTCCACGGAGAACCGACGCGACGAAGGCATCATCGGCGACCTGACCGTACGGGAGAACCTCATCCTCGCCGTCCAGGCCCGCAGGGGCTGGGCGCGCCCGCTCTCCCGCCGCGAGCAGAACGAGCTCTGCGACAAGTACCTGCTCGAACTCAACGTCCGCCCCTCCGACCCGGAACGACCCATCAAGAACCTCTCCGGTGGTAACCAGCAGAAGGTGCTCCTCGGCCGATGGTTGGCGACGAAGCCGCAGCTCATCGTGCTCGACGAGCCGACCCGCGGCATCGACGTCGGCGCCAAGGCCGAGATCCAGGAGGCGATCGCCGCGCTCGCCGAGGATGGGATGTCCGTCGTGTTCATCTCCTCCGAGCTCGAGGAGGTCGTGCGTTTGAGCGAGCGGATCGTCGTGCTGAAGGACCATCGTAAGATCGGCGAGATCGTCAACGGACCCGAAGTCACCGCAGACACCATCGTCGACCTGATCGCCACCGAAGGGAGCGCCACGTGAGCGCCACCAGTCAGGGGCCGGCCCGTTCCGGTTCCTCCGCACGCGGCGGCCAGGGCTCAGCCCGCGGCGTCGTCAGCACCATCGTCCACCAGCCCTACATCTGGGCGATCGTGACGTTGCTGCTCCTCCTCATCATCAACCTCGTCAAGGACCCCGGCTACCTCGGCGTCTCCGTCAACGGCACGACCGGCAACCTGTCGGGCAACCCCATCGACATCCTGCGTGCGAGCGCCCCGATCATGATGATCGCGGTCGGGATGACGCTCGTGATCGCCACCCGCGGCATCGACCTCTCGGTCGGTTCCGTCATGGCCGTCTCCGGCGCCGTGTCGATGGAGTTCATGAGCAACCAGAGCGGCGGCGACGCCGGTTCGGCCATCGTCGCAGCGCTGCTCGCTCTCGCCGTGAGCGCCTTCCTCGGCACCGTCAACGGAGTGCTCGTCTCGATCGTCGGCCTACAGCCGTTCATCACCACGCTGATCACGATGCTCGCCGGCCGCGGCCTCGCGAAGGTCATCACCTCGGGGCAGAACACCTCCGCCACGAACGAGCCCTTCCGCTGGCTCGCCAACGGCACCGTGTTCGGATTCCCCGTCGTCTTCATCATCGCCGGTGTCATCGTCGCGATCGTCGCGTTCCTCGTCCGGCGCACCGCGCTCGGCCTGATGATCGAGTCGATCGGCATCAACCCGCGCGCCGCCCGGATGGCGGGTATCCGCCCCATCGGCATCCTCATCGCCGTCTACATCGTGAGCGCCGTCCTCGCGGGCGTCGCCGGGATCTTCAGCACCGCCAGCGTCATGACGGTCGAGGTGGCGAAGACCGGGTTGAACGCGGAGATGGACGCCATCCTCGCGGTCGTCATCGGCGGCACCTCGCTCGCCGGTGGCAAGTTCTCCCTCACCGGCAGCGTGATCGGCGCGCTCCTCATCGCGACGCTCGACAAGACGATCGTGTTCCTCTCCATCCCCTCCTCGGCGACGCCGGCGTTCAAGGCCGTCGTGATCGTGATCATCTGCCTCCTCCAGTCACAGCGCGTGAGAGCCCTGTTCGCCCGGCGGAAGTCCCGGACGACGCACACGGCGTCGGTCCCCACGCGAAAGGAAACGGTGTCAGCATGAGCACCCTCACCGACCGACCGGCACCCGACGCTCCGGTGCTCCCGCGGCGCTCGCTGCTGTCCCGGCTGACGCCCAACCTCGAGACCCTGCCCACCCTGGCGGCCGTCGTCATCTTCATCGGCATGGTCGTCTACGGCGAGATCGCCTACGGACGGATCGTCCAGGCCAGCACGATCTCGAACCTGCTCATCAACAACGCCTACCTGATCATCCTCGCCGTCGGACTCACCTTCGTGATCCTCACGGGCGGCGTGGACCTCTCCGTCGGTGCGATCATCGCCATCAGCAGTCTGATCGGGGTGATGCTCGCGAACTCGGGCTGGAACCCGATCGCGGTCATGGTGATCATGATCCTGATCGGCTCCGCGTTCGGCGTGTTCTCGGGCGTGCTCGTGCAGTACTTCAACGTGCAACCGTTCATCGCCACCCTCGCGATGATGTTCCTCGGGCGTGGTCTCGCCTCGATGCTCAGCACCACCCCGGAGCGTCTCGCCGACGACTCGCCGATCCGTTCGCTGTCCACCGAGTGGAAGGTGATCGACGGCCCGAAGATCAACGACCTCATCACCACCCCGAACGTCCTGATCGCCCTGCTCGTCGTCGCCGCGGCGTTCGTGGTGCTCCACAAGACCCGCCTCGGCCGGACCGTCTACGCGATCGGCGGCTCGGAGCAGTCGGCGCTGCTCATGGGGCTGCCCGTCGTCCGCACGAAGCTCATGGTCTACGTGATCAGCGGCACGCTGGCCGGCCTCGCGGCCGTCGTCTACACCTCGAAGCTCGGCATCGCCCAGAACATCACGGGCGTCGGCTGGGAGCTCGACGCCATCGCCGCTGTCATCATCGGCGGCACGCTGCTGACCGGAGGCGCCGGCTTCGTCCTCGGCTCCGTCGTCGGCGCGCTCGTCCTCGGCCTCATGAACGTGCTCATCACCCGCGACGGCAGCATCCCGCCGGAGGCGACGACCATCATCACCGGCGGCATCCTGCTCGTCTTCGTCCTCCTCCAGCGACTCGTGGTCTCGCGCAAACGCAAGACCTGACGCCCCCTCCCCGCAGCATCGCCCGTTCCACCCCGCTCGACAACGACGCCGAACCAGGAGAACCAACCCCCCATGAGACAACTGCGCCTGAAAACTGTCGTGGCGGCGTCCGTCGCCGCCCTGATCGTCCCGCTGATCGGCGTCACCGGAGCGGCCGCCGCGACGGGTGGGCCGTACGCCACGACGCTCGCCGCCGCACCGACCGCGCAGGACGGCCGCGGCGGCGCTCTCGATCGCGAACGTCGACGACGTGCGCGGCAATCTGACCCTGCCGGGAGCCCCCGAGGGGATCGACATCGCCTGGGCGTCGTCGGACACCACCGTGATCACCACCGACGGTGTCGTGACGCGCCCCGCCACGGACACCACCGTCACCCTGACCGCCACGCTGAGCCAGGGCGAGGCGACCGCGACGCGCGAGTTCACGGCGGCCGTCCGCGCCGCGATCGCGGCCCCCGACTACGAGGGCTATGCGTTCGCCTACTTCACCGGCAACTCGCTCGCCGGCGAGAACATCTACTTCGCCGCCAGTGAGGGCAACAACGCGCTCGACTGGAACGAACTCAACGCCGGACGCCCGGTCCTCACCTCGGACGAGGGCACGAAGGGGCTGCGCGACCCGTTCCTCATCCGCTCTCCCGAGGGCGACACCTTCTACCTCATCGCCACCGACCTCTCGATCGGCAGCGGCACGTCCTGGGGTGACTCGGTCCGGAAGGGCAGCCACTACCTCGAGGTGTGGGAGTCCCACGACCTCGTGACCTGGTCCGACCAGCGGCACATCGAGGTCGCACCGGAGAACGCCGGCAACACCTGGGCACCCGAGGCGTACTACGACGACACCATCGGCGCGTACGTGGTCTTCTGGGCTTCGTCGCTCTACGGCGCCGACGACCCGGACCACACCGGGAACAGCTACCACCGCATGATGTACGCGACCACCCGCGACTTCACGACGTTCAGCGAGCCGCAGGTCTGGCAGGACCAGGGTGTCTCGCGGATCGACTCGACGGTGATCAAGTCGAGCGACACCTACTACCGCTTCACCAAGGACGAGGGTGCCGGTGGCACCGGGTGCGCCGACATCATCCAGGAGTCCTCGACGGACCTGCGGGCCACGCTCGAGTCCTGGACGGTGCTCGACACCTGCATCGGTCGCGATGCCGGCACCAGCGCGGTCGAGGGGCCGACGGCGTTCGCCGCCAACCCGGGCGACGTCAACGGTGACAAGTTCTACCTCTTCGTCGACGAGTACGGCGGACGCGGCTACATCCCGCTCGAGACCGAGGACATCGCGAACCCGGACTGGCAGGTCGCGAAGGACTACGACCTGCCTGCGAGCCCGCGCCACGGTACCGTGCTCCCGGTCACCGCCGCAGAGCTGCAGCTGCTCGAGGACAGCCTCGGCGGAGCACCCGAGCCGGTGCCCGCGAACGAGGACGGCGAGATCGTCCGTTACGACTTCGCCGGGTCCGCAGGCTCGACGCTCAATGACATGTCGGGCAACGGCCTCGACGCTGCGGTCGAGGGCGGTGCGAGCTTCTCCGACGGTGCGCTGCAGCTGGACGGCGGCGACGACTACGTCAAGCTGCCGGACAACCTGCTCGCCGGCGTGAAGGACGTCACGGTGGAGACGGAGGTCTGGATCGACCCGACGCAGGCCAACCCGTACTTCATCTACGGGCTCGGCAACACCACCGGTGGCGCCGGCGACGGCTACCTGTTCAGCACCGGCAACGCGTATCGGACGAGCCTCGCGACCGGCAACTGGAGCACAGAGCAGACGGTGTCGCAGGGCAAGGACCTGACGCGCGGTCGCTGGGCGAAGCTGACGTACACGTTGCAGGGCACCACGGCCACGATCTACCTCGACGGCATCGCCGTCGGCACCGGGACCGTGACGTCCGATCCGGGCGACATCGGCGGCGGGTGGACGAGCGCCAACTACCTGGGCCGTTCGAACTACGACGCCGACAACCGCCTGAAGGGTGCGTTCCGAGAGTTCGCGATCTACAACCGCGCGCTCTCGGCGGACGAGGTGCTCGCCGGCTCCGGGAACACCGCTGCGCTGACCGACATCGGCCTCGAGGAGGACGTGCTCAAGACCGCTCCGATCGTGGACAACGACCGCCACGAGGTCGTCTTCCCGGTACAGCCCGGGACGGACCGCACCGCCTTGAGCCCGACGTTCACGACCGCGGCCGGTGTCATGGCGAGCCCCGCCTCGGGGACCACCGTCGACCTCAGCAGCCCGGTGACCGTGACGTTGACGCCGACCTCGGGTGAGGCCGTGACGTGGACGATGCGGGCGGTCGAGATGAAGAGCCCGGTCATCCCCGGTCTCTACGCCGACCCGAACGTCTTCGTCTGGGGCGACACCTACTACATCTATGCGACCACCGACGGCTTCGCCGGCTGGGGTGGCAAGGAGTTCTTCGTCTGGTCGTCGAAGGACCTCGTCGACTGGGAGCGCTCGGCGGAGCCGATCCTCACGCTCGACGGCGCGAACGGGAACGTGCCGTGGGCGACCGGCAACGCCTGGGCGCCGACGATAGGGGAGAAGGACGGGAAGTTCTTCTTCTACTTCAGCGGCCACAACCCCTCGGTCGACCGGAAGACCATCGGTGTCGCCGTCGCGGACAGCCCGGCCGGTCCGTTCACGGCCCAGCCGAACGCGATGATCCTCAACGACGAAGCGGTGACCTCGGGACAGGCGATCGACCCGGCCACGTTCACCGACCCGGTGACGGGGAAGAGCTACCTGTTCTGGGGCAACGGCTCGCCGGTGTACGCCGAGCTGTCGGACGACATGCTGTCGCTCAAGGCCGACACGCTCAAGCGCATCGACGGCCTGACCGACTTCCGAGAGGGGGCCTTTGTCAACTACCGGGACGGGATCTACCACCTGACGTACTCGATCGACGACACCGGTTCGGAGAACTACCGGGTCGGGTACGCGACGGCGACGAGTGTGGACGGCCCGTGGACGTACCGCGGTGTGATCCTGCAGAAGCAGCCCGAACTCGGCATCCTCGCCACCGGTCACAGCTCGATCCTCAACGTGCCGGGCACCGACGACTGGTACATCGTCTACCACCGGTTCGCCATCCCGGGTGGTGACGGCCAGCACCGCGAGACGACGATCGACCGGCTGACGTTCGACCCGGAGACGGGCCTCATGAACCCGGTCGTCCCGACCCTCGAGAGCGTCGGTCCACAGCGGATCGCGGTGCCCGGTGCCGAGGGCAAGCTGACGATCGACCAGCCGTCGGTGCGGGTGGGTGAGTCGATCTCGGTGTCCGGGTCCGGCTTCGCCGCGGGGGAGCAGGTTCGGTTCACGCTGTTCTCCACCCCGACCGACCTCGGGACCGTCGTCGCGGACGCTTCGGGTGCGTTCGTGGCGACGCTGCGGGTGCCCGCTACGGTGGTGCCGGGTGCACACACCTTGCAGGCGCTGGGTGCGGACTCCGGCATCACGGCTGAGGCGGCGCTGACCGTCCTGGCCGCGGATGCCGCGGCCCCCGGCGCTGCGGGCTCCGGTCCTGGGGCGCTGTCGACCACCGGTGTCTCGGTCGTCGGATTCGTCGGCCTGGCCGGGCTGCTCCTCGCAGCCGGCGCGTGGCTGGTCGTCCGTCGCCGACGCGTCGCCGCCTAGCCCGCGCCGACACGGCATCGATCCCGTCCGGGGTGACCATCGTCACCTCGGGCGGGATCGTTGCTGATCAGCGGCGGGCTTCGAGGAGTGACACGAACTCGTCCGCCATCGCGAGCTGCTGTTGTAGCTTGGCGCGGCGCTCGGCCGCGTCGGTGATGAAGCCGTCGAGGATCGCGCGGGTGTCGTCGTCGGGTGCCGTGTCCATGGCGTCGATCACCCGGAGGAGCTCGGCCATCTCCTCAAGCGAGAAGCCGAGCGGTTTCATGCGCCGGATGAGGATGAGGCGGTCGTAGTCGTCCTGCGTGTACAAGCGGAATCCGCCCTCGGTGCGCGCGGAGGCCGAGACCAGACCGACGTCGTCGTAGTGCCGCAGCGTGCGGAGCGAGAGTCCGGTGCGCTCGGCGAGTTCGCCGATGTGCATGGTGGTCGGTTCGCTCGTCACGGTCGCCTCACTTCAAATCAACCCTTACGTTAGGGTAGAGTCATCGCTGACGGCCGGTCGGGCCGCATCTCCCCACCATTCTCCCGCGCGTGAAGCCCCCGCGCGGTCGGTGGCGTGCGCACCGCAGCGCCGGACCCAGACATTCCCATCCGGTCCTCGCGCTGAGGACCCCGACTCCGACAGGAGCACTCATGGCCACTGGCCTCACATCCGCCGCACCGGACGCCACCGTCCTCTCCGCCCTCCGCAGCCCCCGCATCCTCACCAGAGAGGTGTTGGCGGGCCTCGTCGTCGCCATGGCGCTCATCCCGGAGGCGATCTCCTTCTCGATCATCGCGGGTGTCGATCCGCAGGTCGGGCTGTTCTCCTCGTTCGTCATGGCCGTGGCGATCGCCTTCCTCGGCGGCCGCCCGGCGATGATCACGGCGGCCACGGGAGCGATCGCCCTGGTCATCGCCCCGGTCGCCCGCGAACACGGCCTCGACTACTTCATCGCCACGGTCATCCTCGGCGGTGTCTTCCAGGTGGTCCTCGGCCTCCTCGGCGTCGCGAAGCTCATGCGCTTCATCCCACGCAGCGTCATGGTCGGGTTCGTCAACGCCCTGGCGATCCTGATCTTCACCGCCCAGCTTCCGAACCTCATCGGCGTGCCGTGGCTCGTGTACCCGCTCGTCGCGGTCGGCATCGTGGTCATGGTCGTCATGCCCCGCCTCACGAGTGTCGTGCCGGCCCCGCTCGTCGCGATCGTGCTCATCACCGCGGCGACCGTGGTCACCGGACTGAACGTGCCGACGGTCGGCGACCAGGGCGAACTGCCGCGCAGCCTCCCGACCCTGTTCATCCCCAACGTGCCGTTCACCCTGGAGACGTTCACGATCATCGCCCCGTATGCGGCCGCGATGGCGTTGGTCGGGCTCCTCGAGTCGCTCATGACGGCCAAACTCGTCGACGACGTCACCGACACTCCGTCGGGCAAGACCCGTGAGTCGCTGGGCCAGGGGATCGCGAACGTGCTTTCCGGGTTCTTCGGCGGCATGGGTGGCTGCGCGATGATCGGCCAGACCATGATCAACGTGAAGGCCTCTGGCGCGCGGACGCGGATCTCGACCTTCCTCGCCGGGGTGTTCCTGCTGGTCCTGGTCGTCGCGCTGGGCGACGTGGTCGCGGTGATCCCCATGGCCGCCCTCGTCGCGGTGATGATCATGGTGTCCGTCGCGACCTTCGACTGGCACAGCATCAACCCGAGGACCCTGCGCGCCATGCCCCTCGGCGAGACCGTCGTCATGGTGGCCACGGTCGTCGTGGTGGTCCTGACGCACAATCTCGCGATCGGCGTCGTGGTCGGTGTGATCGCCGCGATGGTCGTGTTCGCGAGGCGGGTCGCCCACCTCGCCACCGTCGAACGCACGGTCGATCTGTCGGTCGCGACGCCCACCGCCCGGTACACCGTCACCGGAGAGCTGTTCTTCGCGTCCAGTAACGACCTGACGACCCAGTTCGCCTACGCCGACGACCCGGAGCGGATCGTCATCGACCTCTCACAGTCGCACGTCTGGGACGCGTCGACCGTCGCCGCCCTCGACGCGATCACCACGAAGTACGAGCGTCGCGGGAAGCGAGTCGTCATCGAGGGGATGAACGACGCGAGTACGCGGATCCACAGCCGGCTGGCCGGCAAGCTGACCGGCGGTCACTGACCGCCGGCCGTTCGGGCGCCTGTGTCCGGCTCAGTCGAGCGGGACGCCGAAGTCGCCCGCGATGCCGGCGAGACCGGTGGTGTACCCCTGGCCGACGGCGCGGAACTTCCACTCGCCGTTGTGGCGGTAGATCTCCGCGAAGAGCATCGCCGTCTCCTGCGACGCGTCCTCGGTGAGGTCGTAGCGGACGATCTCCTGCTGGTCCTGGTCGAGGACCCGGCAGAAGGCGTCGCGGACCTGGCCGAAGTTCTGGCGGCGGTTGTCGGCGTCGTGGATGGAGACCGCGATGACGATGCGGGCGACGTCGGGCTCCACGGCGCGGAGGTCGATCGTGATCTGCTCGTCGTCGCCGTCACCCTCGCCGGTGCGGTTGTCGCCCTGGTGCACGACCGAGCCGTCGGGCGTCGACATCTGGTTGTAGAAGATGAAGTCCGCGGGGCTGCGGATCTTGCCGTTCTCGGCGACGAGGATGGCGGATGCGTCGAGGTCGAACGCGACGCCGACGGTGGTGCGCGGGTCCCACCCGAGACCGACCGTGGCGATGGTCAGCCCGGGGCTGGTCTTCGTGAGCGAGAGGTTGTTGCCTTTGGAGAGGCTGAGGCCTGCCATGGGTGTGTTCCTTCGAGAGTGCTCGGTGATGTTCGAACCTCCATCCTGCCTTGTTCCGGCTGAGTTTGGAGTGGGTTGTGGAGGATCGACCAGCCACCCCACGGCCGGAGCGGCGGTCAGGCGCCGTCCGCTCCGGGGGAGCCGGCCGCCGTGACCTCGTCGAGCGGCACTTCCTCACGGGCGACCGCAGCGGCGACGTCACCGAGCCGCCGCTGGCGGGTGCGTGCGTACTGCCGGATCATCCCGAAGGCCGTGTCCATGTCGACTCCCGCCGCACGGGCCAGATACCCCTTCGCCTGTTCGATGGCGATCCGGCTGTCGAGTGCGCGCTGGAGTTGCTCGGCGGCGAGCGTCGCGTTCTCGATCGTGCGTTGCTGGAGGAGGCTGATCGTCGCGACATCGGCCAGCGCCTGGGCGGCGCGGGCGTCGGCGCCGTTGAGGGCGCCCTCGGTCTCGCGGAACAGGTTCAGTGACCCGACGGTCGTGTCGCGGAGCCGCATGGGGATCGCGTGGACGCCCGCGTATCCGCGTTCCTTCGAGGCCTCCGCGAACCTCGGCCAGTGTTCCTGGAGCTCCTCGGCGCTCTCCGCGGTGACCAGTCGGCCGGTCGTCACCGCTGCGATGCACGGCCCCTCGCCGGCGTTGAGTTGGAGGAGACCGATGAACTCGCTCCGCTCGCTCGTGGACGCGACGACCTGCAGGACGTCGTCGCGGTCTGCCAGGTGGATGGCCCCGGCGGCGGCGTCGAACAATTCGACCGCCCGGTCGACCAGCGTCTGCAGCACGTCGACGACGTCGTAGTCGGCGACGAGGCTGTCGGTGAGGGTCACGAACGTCTCGATGAGCCGTGCTTCGCGCGTGTCGTCCATGGGCGTGTTCGTCCTCATCTGTTGATCAGCGGATCAACCGTAACCGAGGCCGGAGGTCGTCCATGACCGCCGGTGGTCGAGACCCGCTCGTGCGGATTTGCACCGGGTCGCGAGACCGTTCTACGCTGAACGAGCGCTGCCCCAGACCCCGGTTGCCGGATTGTCCGTCCTTTCTGATGATGCCCAGGAGCCTCATGAGCACGCACCCCGTCGGCCTTCTTCGCGCGCGCCATCGGCGACCATCGTGGTCGACGAGGCCGCCAGTCGCACCGGCGGAGGGCGTCCGATGACGGTCGAACGCAGCAGCGGGTTCCGGAGGACCGGACCCAGTGGGAGACCCCGGACAGGCGGGACGTCGAGCTACTCCGCGATCCTCGCCGAGGTGAAGTCGGCCGGTCTGCTCCGACGACGCTACGGCTTCTACTGGACGCTGTTCGCCGTGCTCGTGCTGGCCACCGCCGGCTGCTGGGTCGCCTTCGCGTTCCTCGGTGAGTCCTGGCTGCAGCTGTTGGTCGCGGCCGCTCTGGGTGTGCTGTTCACGCAGTTCGCCTTCCTGTCGCACGAGGCCGCGCATCGGCAGGTGTTCGAGTCCCGTGCCTGGAACGACTGGGCGGGCCGCTTCCTCGGAACCTTCCTGGTCGGACTGAGCTACTCGTGGTGGATGAACAAGCACACCCGTCACCACGGCAACCCCAACACGGTGGGCAAGGACCCCGACATCGAACCCGACACGATCCGCTTCCTGCCCGAGGACGTCGACACCGTGCGGAACCGGGCGGCGAGGATCTTCTACCGTCACCAGGGTTGGTTGTTCTTCCCCCTCCTCACCCTCGAAGGCCTCAACCTGCACTGGCTCGCGATCCGCTCCGTCGTCAGCGGTGTCGGGACGCGGGCCGGCGTGCGCGACCGGGTGATCGAGGGCGTGATGCTCGTCGCACGCTTCGGAATCATCCTCACGGTCGTGTTCTGGTTCCTGCCGTTCGGTATGGCGTGCGCGTTCCTCGGTGTGCAGCTCGCGGTGTTCGGCGTCATGATGGGTGCCTCGTTCGCCCCGAACCACAAGGGGATGCCGACGATCGCCCATGACGCGAACGTCGACTTCTTCTCCCGGCAAGTCCTGACGTCGCGGAACGTGGCCGGCGGATGGTGGGTGTCGTTCCTCATGGGCGGCCTGAACTACCAGGTCGAGCACCACCTGTTCCCCTCGATGCCGCGCCCCGCGCTCAAGGAGGCTCGACGGCTGGTCCGCGACCACTGCGCCGCGCTCGACGTCCCCTACACGGAGACCACCTTGCTACGCTCCTACGGGATCGTCATCCGCTACCTCAACCGCGTCGGTCTCGGGGCTCGAGACCCGTTCGCGTGTCCGCTCGTCGCCGAGCTCCGCATCCACTGAGTCACCATCACCGATCACCATCACCCCACGGAATCAGGAACCCAAGCCATGCAGATCATCATCGTGCTCCTCGTCATCTGGGCGATCCTCTCCATCGTCGGCTTCGCGCTGAAGGGCCTGCTGTGGCTCGGGATCATCGGCATCGTCCTCATCATCGGCACGATCGTCTTCGGCGCCATCCGACGCGCTGCCAGCAAGCGCTAACTCGCAGTCAGAAGCCGCCCGGTCGGTTCGGGTACGCTCTGCCGGATGCGGAATCTGGACTGGGACGGCCTGCGCAACCTCAGGGATCTCGGTGGCCTGCCGACACCGCTGTCGTCCAGCGGCCTGACAGCGCACGGGCGGATCGCGCGGGGTCCCCGACGCGAGCTGCTCACCGCTGCAGGGTGGGACGCCGCGATGCGATGGGGGCTGCGGTCCGTGGTCGACCTCCGCAGCGCCGATGAGACCGGAGCGCGCGAAACCGACCCTGGTGTTCGGCCACCAGCCGAGCTGGTGATGACGCTCGCGCCGACCGAGGATCAGACCGATCCGGAGTTCCGTGCGGTGTGCCTGCCGATCCTCGACTCCCCGGAGTACTGGCGACACAACGTGCGCATCCTGCCGGAGCTCGTCCGCGGTGCGCTCGATGCGGTCGCCTCGTCCGAACCCGGGATCCTGGTGCACTGCGCAGCCGGCCGGGACCGCACCGGCATGATCAGTGCGCTCCTCCTCGCCAACGCCGGCGTCACCGATGACGCCATCGTCGACGACTACGCGGCATCGGTCCGTGCCATGGCCGGGACGGTGCCCCACGGCGGCCCGACCCACGACCGCCAGGCCTCCTGGACCTCGGAGCAGGTCGACGTCTTCCTCGACGAGGTGGGCGCCCCACGTGCGAGCCTTCGTCGCCGATGCGGACGGTGTCTTCGACACCCTGGGAGTTGACGAAGCATCCCGACAGAGGCTGCGTCAGCTCCTGCTGCCTTGACTGTGCGCGGCCGGCACGTTCGGAGCCGTCCAGCGTGCTGCGAGCACTCGCTAGCCCACAGGTGTCCTCAAAGTCGTACGAGTTTCGGGACGAGAAGTTGGTACACTTGCGCCATGTCGATCTCTTCCGCGATGCCCATCCAGCCGGTGCTGCCCACGTCTGAAGCGCGTACCGAGTTGCCGAACGCGTTGCGCAGGTTCCGCTCCGAGGGTGTGATGGCGCAGCCCATGGTGTTCGGCGGTCACCGTCGTGCCGAGGGCGTCGTCATCCCGTTCGAGCTCTACACGGAGTTGCTGCCTGTGATCGAAGACATCGAGATCGCACACTTGGTGCGCGAGCGCGCTGCCGTTGGTGGGTCGGGGTCCCTGGCTGATGTCGCTCTCGGTCTCGGCCTCGATCCTGACGACTACCGCTGATGGCGGCGTCCCTCAAGCTGACTGCTCTTCTCCCGGGCTTTCAGCAAGACATCGACGCGCTCCCGGACCTCGCCACGAAGAAGATGGCGCTGGACATGCTCGTCCTCGTCCGGGACGGGAAGATCGCGGGCGTGAAGCTCGACTCGCGGGTCGGCACCGGGGACCTGGGTGATTGTCGCAAGCTCTACTTCGACCCGGACGGATCCGGAAAGCCGAGGTACCGACTCGTCTACCGCTACACGCCGGATGAGATCCACGCCGTCGCCGTCGAGGCTGTCGCCGTCGGGCGGCGTGCGAACCTCGACGCCTATCAGCGGGCCATCGTCAATCTCGGCCGGTGAAGACCGAGCTGCGGCGCGGGTGAGCAGCTGCCGGTTCGCCATCGCCTCTTTGGAGACGGCTCCACAGTGGCGGGGACGGCACCCCACAGCGGCCCGACCCACGACCGCCAGGCGTCGTGGACGTCGGAGCAGGTCGACGCCTTCCTCGACGAGGTGACCCCGCACGTGCGGGCGTTCGTCGCCGATGCGGACGGGGTCTTCGAAACAGTCGGCGTCGACGAGGCGGCCCGGAGGGAATTGCGTCTGCTGTTGCTGCCGTGACGGGCGATGCCCGGCTTCTCGCGGGAGAATGAGCCATGCAGACGCGCTCAAAGATCCTCAAGCGGCTCGGTCTCGCCCAGCAGAGCTCCACGATCGTGAAGCTGAACCGGGTGTCCGCCCCGGACGAGAACCTCGATGGGTTCGTCGTCGCCATCGGTCACAAGTGGGTGCTCGTCGCACCGATAACCACAGGAGGGTTCTTCGACGGCTACACGGTCATCCGCGTCCGCGAGATCGCCAGAGTCCGGTTCGATCGATCGTTCCAACGCCGTTTCTCCGAAACTCGACCCGAGTGGCCCGTGAACCCTCCGCCCGGTCGGCCGACGCCCGATCTGGACTCGACCCGCGGCATGTTGCGGTCGTTCCTCGCGGAGGGAGTCCTCTGCGCGCTCGAACGCCGGAACAAACCCGACCTCCTGTGGGTCGGTGTGCCCGCCGAACTGAGACGTCGCTGGTTGTATCTGCTCGAGGTTCGATCTGATGCGACGTGGCACGCCGGCCCGTTGGGCTATCGACTCCGGACCATCACCCTCGTCCGCACGGGTGATCAGTACTTGCGTGCGCTGGCCGCCGTGGCTGGGCCCGCGCCCGTCGAAGACGGCTCGTCCTGGTGGTCTCCTCCCGAGCAGGGGTGACCGGACCGGACGAGAGTGATCGGACGGTCCTCACAAGGGCGGTTCCCGGTCCGCGCCGAGACACGCGCGCCGGCCCGCCTCACGGCTCGTCGTCCCAGGGGACCGGCGTCGTCGTGCCCGACTGCACGTCGCTCCGGAGGATCGCGTAGGCGACCGATGCGAGTGGCAGTCCGCCGTTGACGGGCCAGCCCTCGCGGTAGTGGGCCTCCTTCACCCAGCCGGCCCGACGGAAGGCACGACGCATGGCGACGTTGTCCTCGCGGGTCTGCCCTTCGAGCTTGCGGACCGACGGGAACCGCCCGAACACCTCGGTGACGATGACCGGCAGCACCGCCGTTCCGATCCCGCGCCCTCGCGCGTCCTCGGCGAGCCGCAGGTCGATCAACGGTGCGTCGTCCTCCAGGTCCTCGAGGGTGACGACTCCCACCACCTCGCCGTCTGCGAGCACCCAGCATCCGAAGGCGCCGGGCCCGTCGAGGACGCCGGCCACCAGGCGTGCGCGTACATCCTCAGCTGTCGGTCGCGGCCGCACGTGGAAGGGGAACTCGTGAGTGCTCAAGAACTCGACGAACGCGTCGTCGTCCCGAGGGCGATCGATGGGTTGCAGGCTCAGCTGTGACATCAGCCCAGTATCGCAAGGTCGCCACGGCGCGTGCCCGAGATGGCCGGACGTGGACGCTGCCCCCTTCACACGGAGGAACCGGCGCTCGCTGATCTGGCGGAGGTGACGCCGCACGTGCGAGCCTTCGTCGCCGACGGCTACGGGGTCTACCGCGGCAGCGCTGCGAACCGCTCCGTCTTGTCCGTCGGGCCGAGGACGAGGAGCCGCTGGCCGGCGGTGAGGACCGTGTCGCCGGTCGCGTAGGTCCACCGGTCGTCCTGGCGGACGGCGACGACGGTCACGCTGAACCGGTCGCGGATGCGCGCGGCGGTCAGCGTCTGCCCGACGACCTCTGCCGGAGCGGTCGTCTTGGCCATGACGAAGTCCTTCTCCACCGCGAGGAAGTCGAGCATCCCGCCGCCGCGGACGAGGTGCGCCACGCGACGCCCCATGTCGGACTCCGGGTAGACGACGTGCTCGACCCCGATCTGCTCGAGGATCAGGCCGTGCTGCTCGCTGACGGCCTTCGCCCAGATGTTCGTGGTGCCGCGGCGCTTGAGGAGCGACGCGGTCAGGATGCTCGCCTGCAGGTCGGTGCCGATGGCGATCACGACGCGGTCGAACTCGTCGATGCCGAGCTGGTCGAACACGCCGTCACGGGTGGTGTCGGCACGCACCACGTGGGTGAGGACGCCGTTGAGCGACTGGACGATGTCCTCGTCCGTGTCGATCCCGAGGACCTCGGTGCCCGAGTCGACGAGCTCGACGGCGAGGGCACGGCCGAACCGGCCGAGGCCGATGACGACGACGGACTCGACGCCACGCTGACGCTTGTTGCTGAACGGTCTAGCCAATGATCGGACGCTCCTTCGGGAGTTCATACAGACGGGTCTCGGTCCGAAGCGCGAGCGCGGAACCGAGGGCGATGGGGCCGATGCGGCCGACGAACATGAGGACCACCAGGATCAGCTGCGCGGCGACCGGGAGAGAGGCGGTGATGCCGGTGGAGAGTCCGACCGTCGCGTAGGCGGAGATGACCTCGAACAGGACGCGGTCGAGGCTGTAGTCGGTCATCAGCATGATCGCGGCCGTTGCGCCGACGACGAGGCCGACGGACAGGAGCGCGACGGTGATGGCCTCCCGGTGCGTCGACCGTGGGAGACGCTTGCCGAACATGTTCACCGCCGCACCGCCGCGCAGCTCGGTCACGATGATGAAGAACAGCACCGCGAAGGTGGTGATCTTGAGTCCGCCGGCGGTGCTCGCCGGGCCACCGCCGATGAACATGAGGATGTCGGTGACGAGCCACGTGACCGGGTGCATCTGACTGACGTCGAGGTTGTTGAACCCGGCGGTGCGGGGGAGGACGCCGGCGGTGAACCCCGCCAGCAGCCGGTCGGCCGGAGCGAGCGCACCGAGCGTCGCCGGGTTCGACCACTCCAACGCGGTGATGAACCCGCAACCGAGGACGAGCAGGATCACGGTGCCGACGACGACGGTCATCGTGTTCAGCGTCCACCGCGAGGGCGTTCGGAACCGCCGTCGGAGTTCCAGGATCACGCCGAATCCGAGCCCGCCCAGGATGACCGCCCCGCAGATGGTCAGCGAGATCCACGGGTCGGTCGCGTACCCCATGATGCTGTCGCTGAACAGGGCGAAGCCGGCGTTGTTGAAGGCCGACACCGCGTGGAACACCCCGTACCAGATCGCATCGCCCGGTGCCCAGTTGTAGCCGATCATCCAGCGCAGGGCGAGGATGATCGCGCAGAGGGCCTCGACGCCGAGCGCGATGAGGATGACGCCGCGCAGGACCCGGCGCACGTCGCCGATCGCCAACGTGTGGGTCTCACTGACCGCGGTGAGCCGCGTCCGCAGACCGAGCCGCCGGGCGACGAGTAGACCGAGAAGTGTCGCGAACGACATCACCCCGATGCCGCCGATCTGGATGAGCGCGAGGATGACGGCATGCCCGAACGGCGTCCAGAACACCGGGGTGTCGACGATGATGTGGCCGGTGACGCAGATGGCGCTCGTCGCGGTGAACAGCGCCTCGATGAGGTTCGCGCCGCCCGGGCCGGTCTTCGAGATGGGAAGCATCAGGAGCAGGGTGCCGACGAGGGTCGCAGCCCCGAACGCGATCGAGATGACCTGGACGGGACGCGCGGCGGCGAGTTGCCCACGGCGGCGGGCTCTGCCGCCGGCCGACCTCGATCCGTCTCTCGCCACCCGAGAACCATAGCGGCCAGTGCGGCTCGTCGGTGATGCGGACCGATGTCGCGCGTGCTCCGGATGACGATGCGGTCATCAGTACAGATGTTTGGGGCGCGCGCATATCCACAGAGCGCAACGGGCCACACGACGCCCGGCTCCGTGATTACGCTGATGCCCGACAGGACCCTTTCGCCCTGTCAGGGTTCCCGGCCGGCTTCCCCTCGATTCCGGCCGGGACCCACTTCACCGCCAGGCAGACGTCAGGGTCGGTCGGCGTGTCTGGCGCTCGCCGCGAGCAATCCGCTCGCTCCGGCGACCATCGCGGCCTCGGTCCGGGTCGCCACTCCGAGCTTCCGCAGGATGGCCGAGACGTGGACGCTCGCGGTCTTCGCGCTGATGAACAGGCGCTCGCCGATCTGTCGGTTGCTCAGGCCTTCCGCGATGAGCTGCAGCACCTGGCGCTCCCGGGCGGTCAACTCGATGGAGCCGCTCGTGCCGCGCGCTCGGGGGCGGCCGTCGAGGTTCAGCGACGCTCGCTCCGCCAACGCCCGCGCACCGTCGAGCACGAGGCCGGCACCGAGCGTCGTCGCCTCGGCGACCGCGACGACGAGCGTGTCCTGTGCGCCGGGGCGATCACCGGCGGCCACGCGCGCCTCAGCCAGCCGGAGCGCCGTGTAGGGCGCGAGCGCGGCCGG